>CALHST010000254.1 GCA_938038825.1 uncultured Paracoccaceae bacterium
GACGGTGGCAAAGTCTCCGCAATCGCGGAAAGCGAGTTGCGATATCAAAAAGGGTCACGAAACATCGTTTTGAAAATGCCGAATACGTAGCGTGAGCTAAAGCTCACCTTACAAGAAGACCCTGCCATAATCATGAATGGGGCAGGACACGCAGAGATCGGATCATACGATTATTTTCGCACACGCCGCGCATCAACTGTGCAACCCTCTGCAGTATCCGTAAGGTGAGTTTTAGCTCACGTTATTGCGCAGCGACGTCGCCATAGTCACCCGCGGCCATTTCCTCGGCCTCGATGCTTTCAAACAACGCTTTGAAATTCCCTTCGCCGAAGCCATCATCCCCTTTGCGTTGAATGAACTCAAAAAAGATTGGACCAATCACAGTTTTTGAAAAGATCTGAAGCAATATCTTCGTCTCACCTCCATCCAGAACCCCTTCCCCATCAATCAGGATTCCGTGGCGTTTCATCCGATCAAAGGGTTCTTCATGCCCCTGCACGCGTTCGCGGCTTTGGGCATAATAGGTCTCTGGCGGGCCGGGCATAAATGTCAGACCTCTTTCAGAGATCGCATCAGTGGCATCGTAAATGTCGCGCGCGCCCACAGCGATGTGCTGGATACCTTCGCCGTTATACTTCTTAAGGTAGTTGACGATCTGGCCGGTCTCACCACGATCTTCATTGATTGGAATGCGAATCCGACCACAGGGAGAGGTCAACGCCCGCGAAAACAACCCGGTGTATTTGCCTTCGATGTCAAAAAACCGAATTTCGCGGAAGTTAAAGAGACGTTCGTAGAACTGGAACCACAGATCCATGTTTCCGGTGAACACATTATGGGTCAGGTGATCCAGATAATAGAACCCAACGCCTTCGGGCTTCGATTGGGCGATCCAGTCAAATTCCCAATTGTAAGGCGACGTGTCGTAATACTGATCAATGAAATAGATCAAGCTGCTACCGATCCCTTCGATCGCGGGCACATCCATGATTTTTCCCGGCCCGGAATATTCCTTGCCCCCGTTTTTCAACGCGTGGCTCAAAGCAACCTGCGCATCTGCGACGCGCCACCCCATAGACGGGGCACAGGGACCATGCGTTTCAACGAATTTGGCGGCAAAACTGTTGGGATCCGCATTCAAAACATACGTGATATCGCCTTGCTGCCAAAGCTCGACCATCTGCGTTTTGTGATTGGCGACATGAGTGTAACCCATCTTTGCAAACAGATCCCGCAGCTCTTGCGGGTGAGGATGCGCAAATTCCACAAACTCAAAACCATCTGTGCCAGCAGGATTTTCAGCGGTGATCAAGGATTTTGGGGCATCATGTGGAAAAGGACCCATAAAGCGCACTCCTGTTACGAAAATTCTTTCAATGCCTAAACTATGCGCAAATCCCTGCGCATTCTGCGCGTTCTCACAAGACATTCCTTGATAGTTCGCGTAAACCTCGCAAAAATGACCAAAAATCGATAAGTTTGCCGCATGACGCTTGATCCAACTGACACATTGCTCTTGGCTGCCCTGCAGAAGAACGCCCATGTTACTGCGCAAGAATTGGGGGCTCAGCTAAACCTGTCCGCCAGTCAAGCAGGGCGCAGGCGCCAACGTCTTGAGGCAGAAGGCTATGTCAGCGCGTACGTGGCGCGCCTGAACGCGGATAAGCTGGGACTTAAAGTACAAGGCTTTGTACAAGTGCACTTACATCAACACGGACCCGAAACATCTGCCAGCTTTGCTCGGCTTGTGCGCACGCGCCCAGAAATAACAAGCGCATGGACATTGACCGGGGATGCAGATTACCTGTTACGCGTGTATTGTGACGATCTCAGTGCATTGAACCGGTTGATACACGATGTCTTGCTGCCCCATGATGCTGTGGCAAAGGTGCATAGTCAGATTGTCATGGATCAATTGAAGCAGGACAGCCCCCTGCCAACATGAATTTCCATAACCGCGCCTATTTCGCGCCCAGATAAACACGAGACCCCGTCATGGAAAGCTTCCTATATCAAGCGTCAATCTATTTGGCGGCTGCAGTGATCGCAGTGCCGATTGCTGCACGTCTAGGATTAGGATCCGTTCTGGGTTACCTCGCCGCGGGCATCATCATTGGCCCTGCGCTGGGGCTTGTCGGCGCGGAAACCGAAGATCTGCAGCATTTCGCTGAATTTGGCGTGGTTATGATGCTGTTCCTGATCGGTTTAGAGCTGGAACCCCGCGCCCTTTGGGACATGCGCCATCGGCTGTTGGGATTGGGCGGCTTGCAGGTCACCTTGTCGACTTTGGCGCTTATGGGAATTGCAATGGCGTACGGGCAGCCCTGGGGAGTCGCCTTGGCGATTGGCCTGACCCTTGCCTTAAGCTCGACGGCTATCGTTTTGCAAACATTGGCGGAAAAAGGGTTGATGCAGACCCAAGGCGGGCGTTCAGTCTTTAGTGTTTTACTGACACAAGACATCGCAGTGATCCCAATTTTGGCTTTCTTGCCGTTGCTATCTGTGGTGTTGCCCGTTTCCATAAATCCAGATGGGTCCATCGCACGGGCAAGCGATACGGATCATGGTGGCGATGGGCATCACGGCCCTGCTTTAAGCTTGGTTGATGGCTTGCCCGCCTGGGGCGTGACCTTGGTCACGATTGGCGCTATCGCCGCTGTGATCTTTGTTGGTGTGTACCTGACGCGCCCTGTGTTTCGCTATATTCACGCGGCCCACCTGCGCGAGATGTATACCGCTTTGGCGTTGCTTATTGTTGTCAGCATTTCATTCCTGATGATGTTGGTGGGTTTGTCACCTGCCTTGGGCGCCTTCCTCGCTGGTGTGGTCTTGGCCAACAGCGAATTCCGACATGAACTGGAAACGGACCTTGAACCTTTCAAGGGCCTCCTGTTGGGGCTGTTCTTTATCACAGTGGGTGCTGGAATTAATTTCGCCCTGTTGATGTCCAATCTGTGGGCCATCATATCCATGGCCGTGCTGGTTATTCTGGTCAAAATGGCCGTTCTTTGGGGATTGGGCAAAGCGTTTGGCCTGCATGGGCGGGATCAATGGTTGTTCGCACTTGGGCTTGCCCAAGCTGGGGAATTTGGATTTGTCCTTGTGTCTTTCAGCCTTCAACAAGGCGTCATACCGCAAGGTGTAGCCGAAACATTGTTACTGGTGATCGCGCTGTCGATGTTGATCACACCTTTGCTGTTTATTCTTTATGATGTCATCTCGAAGCGCAGCGCACACAGTGGCCGCACGCATACAGCGGATGATTTCGAAGACGATGGCCCTGTCATTATTGCCGGGATTGGCCGCTTTGGTCAGATTGTGAACCGATTGGTGGTGGCGTCCGGGCATAAAACAGTTGTGCTGGACCATAATCCCAAAACCATCGAACTTATGCGACGATTTGGATTCAAAGGATACTTGGGTGACCCAACGCGACCAGATATCTTGCGCCGCGCAGGATTGGCGGACGCCCGTGTCCTGGTTGTTGCTTTGGATGATCCTGACGCTGCGGTGGCGTTGGTCACCTATGCCCGTGCTCAACAGCCGGATTTGCATATTGTGGCACGCGCCTATGATCGGAGATCCGTTTTCCGTTTGTTCAAAGCCGGAGCAAACGACATCGTCCGTGAGATGTTTGACAGCAGCTTACGGTGTGGCCGGTATGTATTGGAAAACATGGGGCTCAGCGAATTTGAAGCGGCGGAAGCAACGCGTGTTTTTTATGAAATGGATCGATACGGGGTACGTGAGCTGGCTCAGCTATGGCGAGATGATGTGCCCACACAAAAGAACCAACCCTACATAGATCGTGCGCGTGAGCTTCAACAAGAATTGGAATTTGCGCTCGCGCAGCAAGCTGACGAAACCAACAAACACCGCGCGTGAGCTAAAGCTCACCCTACATGTATGGTGTAAGGTGAGCTTTAGCTCACGCGTCGATAGCCTTGGTTGTCGGGGTGTTTATCCGTCTGTAACGCCTGCTTCGGCAAAGGTGGCCATGCCAGAATGACAGGCAATCGCCCCTTTCAGAACACCCAAGGCCAATGCCGCGCCGGAGCCTTCGCCCAGACGCAGACCAAGGGACAGCAAAGGGTCTTTGCCCAAATGTTTCAGAACATTGGCATGTGCGCCCTCTGCGGACAAATGGCCCGCCACCACATGATCCAACGCGCCTTTGGTCGTTTCCGCCAGACAGGCCGCTGCCGCCGAACAAATGAAGCCGTCCAAAATCACCGGGATGCGCACAGTCCGCGCGCGCGCGATTGCGCCCGCCATTCCTGCCAGCTCGCGCCCACCAAGGCGGCGTAAAATCTCTAATCCGTCACCTGTTTGTGCGTGCAGGGACACTCCATCCGCGACAACCTGCGTTTTCAAATCCAACGCGTCACCGCTGACCCCTGTGCCTGCCCCGGTCCAGTCACGGGCAGTGCCGCCAAAAAGTGCGGTGCATATCGCTGCTGCAGATGTGGTGTTTGCAATTCCCATTTCTCCGGTAACCAGAACATCCGCGTCTGGGTTAACCGCATCCCACCCTGCCGTGAACGCTGCGACACACGCATCTTCGGACATTGCCGGGCCTTGGGTGAAATCCTTTGTTGGCGAGTCCAGATCCAAAGCGATGACACTAAGGTCTGCTCCAAAAGCTTTGCACAGCTGATTGATCGCAGCCCCGCCCGCGTCGAAATTGAGCACCATTTGAGCCGTCACTTCGGGCGGAAACGCAGAGACACCGCGCGCAGCGACACCATGGTTGCCAGCAAAGACCAAAGCTTGCGGTGCGGTCATGGAGGGTCGGTCCGTACCGCGCCATCCGGCATACCAAATCGCCAAGTCCTCAAGCCGACCAAGTGCCCCCGGCGGCTTGGTCAATTGGCTGTTGCGGGCTGCAGCGCCCTCTAATGCGGTGGTGTCTGGCCCAGGTGCTGCAGCTAGAGTTTCGCGAATATCGTCGAGAGTGGAAAACTGGCCCATGACTGCTCCTCATTGCATCTTTGTTGCGCTCTCATTACCGATTGCGGCACCGTTCACAACCCAGCAGAGCCGCCCCAATGCGCGACAAAACCGTCATCCAGTCAATTCGCCCAGCCGACCTTTTGCTGGCGGGCGTTTTGCTGACCCGACTGCCCTTGCCCAGATTAACCGAAGCCCAGTTTTCCCGTGGCGCAGCGGCCGTTTGGGCCTATCCGATTGTTGGGGCGGTTTTGGGCATGATTGGGGCTTGCGTCTGGGGCATTGCGGGCTGGTTTGGCCTGCCTATTCATCTACAGGCGGGGTTTACATTGTCAGCACTTATCTTGATGACGGGCGCTTTGCATGAAGATGGTTTGGCGGATACCGCAGACGGCCTATGGGGAGGCCACACGGCAGAGCGACGACTAGACATCATGAAAGACAGCCGCATTGGTGCCTATGGGGTGATTGCCCTTGTCATGGGGATTGGCTTGCGCTGGTCTGCATTGACCCTAAGCGGTCCCGTTGCCCTGATCGTCTCGGCAACTTTGTCTCGCGCTGTGCTGCCGGGCATGATGAGCGTTGTGCCTTTTGCGCGCAGTACCGGACTTGCCCACAGCGTTGGTCACCCCCCAATCGCTTTGTCTGGACTGGCACTGATGATAGGGGGCGCAATCGCCTTGTTTTCCAGTGGCTTCATCGCTGGCTTGGGTGCCGTTTTTATCGCGATCTTGGCCGCCATCGGAATGCAGGCGCTTGCGCGGTCCAAGATCAACGGCATCACAGGCGACATCCTTGGTGCGACACAACAAGTTTGTGAGATCCTGATCTTGTGCTGGCTGATTTCCTAAAGCCCTCGCGAAAACAAAAAACCCCCAATCTTTTGGAAAGATTGAGGGGCTTGGATTCCAAGTGCAGGGCCGTTTAGGCCGCAACAACCCGACTGGACAGAACTTCGTTCACTTGACGGGTCGCTTCCATTTCATCACCACCATCGACAGCAGCAAATTCGCGGGTCAAACGTTCAAGTGCCGCTTCATACAACTGACGTTCTGAATAGCTTTGTTCGCGCTGATCATCGTTGCGGTGTAGATCACGAACAACTTCTGCAATCGCAATCAGATCACCAGAATTGATCTTTTGTTCGTATTCTTGCGCACGGCGTGACCACATGGCCCGCTTGACCTTGGCTTTGCCTTTCAGCGTTTTCATTGCATGCGCGATGACGTCAGGTGTGGACAACGCCCGCATCCCAACTTCAATCGCTTTATGCGTTGGCACGCTCAGCTTCATTTTGTCTTTCTCGAAAGACACAACAAAAACCTCTAGCGAGAATCCTGCAACTTCCTGTTGTTCAACAGAGACAATTTGCCCAACCCCGTGTGCGGGATAGACAACAAATTCGTTTGGACGAAAGTCGAGTTTTTTCGACTTGGACATAGAGTGTCATTCCTTGTGTTTGTTGGCCTAAAGGTCCCATCCTTCAAGACAAAAACCCAGCCACAGGCGCGATGTGCCCGTGCGAGTTCCATATCATTGAGGCGATTTTCCCGTGCCCGTGCACTTGTTAGGGCACAAAAATGGGTCCGTTCAGGCTCATTTGTAAGCTGTACATATCATAAAAATGGTGATTCTTAAAGGGGCCGCTCAGTAAGCTGCTGATAATCCCTGCGAATTCATCTCAATTTGGCGTCAACCGCCTTCGCCGGGAGCCTCGGAAAAGTACTTTTCAAGCTTACCGGCTTCCCCGTCACGCTCTTCTGCGTTTGGCAAAGGATCTTTCTTGGTGATGATCACAGGCCACATTTCGGAATATTTGCGGTTAAACTCGACCCATTTTTCCATGTCTGGTTCGGTATCCGGGCGGATCGCATCTGCGGGGCATTCCGGTTCACACACACCACAGTCAATGCATTCGTCCGGGTGGATCACCAACATGTTTTCACCTTCATAGAAGCAGTCCACAGGGCAGACTTCGACGCAGTCGGTATATTTGCAGGCAATGCAGCTGTCGTTGACGATGTATGTCATAGGGCCATCCGAAAGAAGTTTGTTACCGGGCAGTTAGACCAGCACAGCCAATCATTCAAGATGGGCCTTTCGGTTAAGGTCGTGCTTACGTCGGTCACGCCCCGTTGGGCGACCTTTTCCCTCAAACTTGGGCGCAGCAGGAACATCTGTTTCGGTTTTTGGCTGAGGGGGGGCCAAATCTTCGTAAAGCGTTTGCGCTTCTGGGGCGGGACCGCGCCTGGAACCGATGCCCACCACTTTGATCACACGGATGTGTTTGGCTTTTGGAAAGGTCAGAACGTCGCCCACAGCCACTGTTTGCGAAGGTTTGTGGATTTTGTCCGAGTTCAGACGCACATGCCCGCCCGACACTTGGGCCGCAGCCAAAGTCCGTGTTTTGAAAAACCGCGCGTGCCACAACCATTTGTCCACGCG
>CALHST010000255.1 GCA_938038825.1 uncultured Paracoccaceae bacterium
CGCTCGTTTAAGCAAACGGAAGACAGTAACATGGCACTCAAGTCGTATAAGCCGACGACGCCGGGCCAGCGTGGGCTGGTTCTGATCGACCGTTCGGAGCTGTGGAAAGGTCGCCCTGTAAAGGCGCTGACTGAAGGTCTCACCAAGAATGGTGGCCGCAACAACACCGGACGGATTACGATGCGCCGTAAAGGCGGGGGCGCAAAGCGTCTCTATCGGATCGTCGATTTCAAACGGAATAAAATGGATGTGGCGGCAACCGTCGAACGCATCGAATATGACCCGAACCGGACTGCGTTTATCGCGCTGGTCAAGTACGAAGATGGAGAGCAGGCGTATATCCTTGCTCCGCAACGTCTGGCGATTGGCGATCAGGTTGTGTCCAGCGCAAAAGCGGACATCAAACCGGGTAACACAATGCCGTTCAGCGGCATGCCTATCGGGACAATCATCCACAACATCGAACTGAAGCCTGGCAAAGGTGGTCAGATTGCACGTGCCGCCGGTACGTATGCACAGTTCGTTGGCCGGGATGGTGGTTACGCTCAGATCCGCTTATCCTCGGGCGAATTGCGCTTGGTTCGCCAAGAATGCAAAGCGACTGTTGGCGCGGTATCGAACCCCGACAACAGCAACCAGAACTTCGGTAAAGCGGGCCGCATGCGTCACAAGGGCATCCGCCCAAGTGTTCGTGGTGTCGTTATGAACCCGATCGATCACCCACATGGTGGTGGTGAAGGCCGGACATCGGGTGGTCGTCACCCTGTGTCTCCATGGGGCAAGCCCACCAAAGGTGCGCGGACTCGGAACAAGAACAAAGCGTCGCAAAAGCTTATCATTCGCTCGCGCCACGCCAAGAAGAAGGGACGCTGATAGATGTCTCGCTCTGTTTGGAAAGGCCCTTTTGTGGACTCTTATGTCCTTAAGAAGGCCGAAGCGTCCAAGGAATCTGGACGCAACGAAGTGATCAAGATTTGGTCGCGTCGCTCAACGATCCTGCCCCAGTTTGTGGGTTTGACGTTTGGCGTTTACAACGGCCACAAGCATATCCCGGTGAACGTTACCGAAGATATGATTGGTCAGAAATTTGGCGAATACTCCCCCACGCGGACCTACTACGGCCACGCGGCGGACAAAAAAGCGAAGCGGAAGTAAGTCATGGGCAAGGATAAGAATCCCCGCCGCGTGGCGGACAATGAAGCGATGGCCAAACTGCGTATGTTGCGCACAAGCCCGCAGAAGCTGAACTTGGTTGCGGGTTTGATCCGCGGCAAGAAGGTCGACAAAGCGTTGATCGACTTGACGTTCTCAAACAAGCGTATCGCTGCTGACGTGAAGAAATGCCTTCAGTCTGCAATCGCGAATGCGGAAAACAACCACAATCTGGACGTGGATGAACTGATCGTGGCGGAAGCCTGGGTTGGTAAAAACCTGACCATGAAGCGCGGTCGTCCTCGGGCGCGTGGCCGGTTTGGCAAAATCATCAAGCCGTTCAGCGAGCTGACTATCAAGGTCCGCCAGATCGAGGAGGCCTCGTAATGGGTCAAAAAGTAAATCCGATCGGCATGCGCCTGCAGGTGAACCGCACATGGGACAGCCGCTGGTACGCCGACACCAAGGACTACGGGAACCTTCTGCTGGAAGACCTGAAAATCCGTGAATTCATCAAAGATGAATGCAAGCAAGCTGGTATTGCCCGGATCATCATCGAACGTCCGCACAAGAAGTGCCGTGTGACAATCCACACAGCGCGTCCCGGTGTGATCATCGGCAAGAAAGGTGCAGACATTGAAGTTCTGCGCAAGAAACTTGCCGCGATGACGGACAGCGAACTGCACCTCAACATCGTTGAAGTGCGCAAGCCCGAGCTGGATGCCGCCCTTGTGGGTGAAAGCATTGCACAACAGCTTGAGCGTCGTGTGTCGTTCCGGCGTGCGATGAAACGCGCAGTTCAAAATGCGATGCGTATGGGCGCCTTGGGTATCCGGGTGAACGTTGCGGGTCGTTTGGGCGGTGCGGAAATCGCGCGGACAGAATGGTATCGCGAGGGCCGTGTGCCTTTGCATACATTGCGCGCCGACATCGATTACGCGCACGCGGAAGCGAAAACAGCGTACGGTATCATCGGGATCAAGACTTGGATCTTTAAAGGTGAGATCATGGAACATGATCCTGCTGCCCGTGATCGTCGTGCTCAGGAAATCCAAGACGGCCCTGCACCTCGTGGTGCTGGTGGCGGTCGTCGCTAAGGAGTTTGACTGATGCTTCAGCCAAAACGTACTAAATTCCGTAAGATGCACAAAGGCTCTATCAAGGGTCTTGCAAAAGGGGGTTCTGATCTGAACTTCGGCACTTACGGGCTCAAGGCGCTGGAACCTGAACGGGTGACAGCACGCCAAATCGAAGCGGCACGTCGTGCCATGACGCGTCAAATGAAACGTCAGGGTCGTGTTTGGATCCGGATCTTCCCGGATACACCCATCACAGCCAAACCCATCGAAGTGCGTATGGGTAAAGGTAAAGGCTCTGTTGATCGTTGGGCAGCCAAGGTGAAACCTGGACGCGTGATGTTCGAGATTGACGGTGTTGATGATGCAGTTGCACGCGAGGCCCTGCGCCTTGCTGCGATGAAGCTGCCAATCAAAACACGGGTTGTGGTGCGCGAAGACTGGTAAGTCTGCGCCCCTACGATTGCCAAGTTAGAAAGCCCTGCAGCACATGCTGCGGGGCTTTTTCGTTTGGGTATGCCAACATGAGAAGCCAGTGTGAACTTGGTCGCCTGACCATTGAGAACAGCACAAAATTATGCAGAAAGCCCCGATTTATGAAGTTATAGCCATAATTTTGAAAATGCTGTAGCGTCCTGAGCAAGTGACAAATAACATAAATCATTCATTAATTGTCGCATTTTGGAAGTTAAACGCATGTCTTCAGACATAGAGTTTACAGAGCAAGACGTCGATTTATTCATCGAACTCGTCTCAGCTTCTGGTGTTTTGGGGCGAAGCGCTCGGCGTATTCGTCTTCTTGACCACCTTGTGCGTTCAGAATTGTTAGGGGAAGGGCAGTCCCTTAAGGCGTATTCCATTGGCTTGGATATCTTCGGAAAACCGTCCGATTTTGATCCGTCGTCCGACAGTGTGGTCCGGGTTGAGATGGGGCGCTTGCGCAGTTCTTTGGCGCTGTTCGAAGCCAGCGAATACGCCACAAGTCGGATCAAAGTGGACATTCCCGTGGGTACCTATCGTCCTGTGGTCACGCTGCGGGATGTGGATTCTGGGGCGCTGGTGCATAAGCCAGAAACGCCGGAAAAAATCCCGTCTAAGCCCACAAAATGGGGAATACCATTAGCGGCTGTGGCTGTTGTGGCGATGCTGGGCCTTATCGCCCTGGCTGTTATGCAACCGGACAGGTCCCCAAAACCAACCATCGGCGTTCAAATCAACGCGGTTTTGGGGCCAGAAGAAGAGGCGCGCGCGGTCAATTCTGCTTTGAAGTTGGCGTTGTCGCGGTCACAAACCTTCAGTTTGCTAGATCAATCAAACGCGAACGAAACGCATCGGGACGCGAGCTTTGTCGTTGAGGCCGAAATCTCGGGCCACGCCGCGGATAGAAGGGTCACGACAATCTTGTCTGATGCGGAAACGAACAGACTGATCTGGATCCGTTCGCTTAAAGTCCCCGAAGGTGTGAATATCACTGACAGCATTGAAAAGAACGTTGCGCGCGAATTGCGGGTGCGCCTGTTCGGGGCGTCAAAAAGTATTTTGGAAACGATCCCGCCCGAGGAATTGTCGCCCGAGGCTTTGTTTGTGCGGGCGACTTGGGTGCCTGGGGTCGCGCAATCGGCCATCGCATGGGAACGGCAAAGGATTGATTACGCCAAACTTGCCTTGGAAGGGGATCCGGAATTTGGGGCGGCACATTCTGTTTTGGCCGACAAATTGGCCTATCTAGCCAATGTCTATGGGCCTGCAAATACCCCCGAAAATCTGGAAGGGGCGCGATTTCATGCACAAAGAGCGATGGATTTGTCGCCTCTTGATCCCGATGTCATGTTTAACGTGGCCCAATCCCTTTGGCACAGTGGTCGGATTGCAGAAAGCCACGCCACAATGGGCCGGGTCCTTGAATTGGATCCGGGGCATGATCTGGCCCGGTTTTTGCATATGGTGATCCCATATTCCTGCGCGGCAGCACCAGACGCTGTGGTTGTGTCTGCGCGCGCTTTTGATGCTGGCCTGTCCCCCGACAATCCCATTCGCTGGCTCACGCTGACATGGGTGGGATGGTTGCATTCCTATCGGCAGGAATGGGATGCCGCTTTGGCCGCCGAGGAAGCCGCAGCCCGAATTTTCCAAATCCCTTATACCTTTATGCGCCATGCTATGATCTTGAATCAGCTCGGGCGCACAGAAGAAGCGCAAAGCCTGATCACACAAGGCAAACGCAACTGGATGGAGTTTGATCCAAGCCATTTCACGGCGACTACAATTCCCCGTTTATGCAGCGAAGCACCTGATGGTGGTATGTTCGTTGGTTACTACTCGCAATTGTTGGATGATCTTGGAAAACTTACAAATAATTGATTTTAATGTGAAAATGTGAATTTGTAACCTGTTACAAACAGCTGAAACGTTGTTTGGTAGGGTATAAACCCAACATGAGTGGCCTCTACGTTCTTAACCGTGAGGTAACAACCCATGACATCACAAACACCCCCGACCGACGGCATCCCCGACTTTGATCCCGATGCCGCGTTTTCGGAGGTGGAACGTACCTTTTTCCTGCGATTGCGTGATCTGGCCCAATCCGAGGCCGCAGATCTGTCACCGCAGGCTGCGCATAGGCTGTTTCTAGGTGCTGCGAGCGAGATGATCGACGCAGCCGCAGACCTTGCGTCCCAAAACCGCCCTGGTGTGCGCGTCGTCGAATTGAGTCTCTTGGCGACCCGAACCAGTCAACTTGCCCACGAATACCTGGAAAACGAACGATAACGCTCTACTTCGTAGCCAGGGAGTATCCAAAAGGTCTCCGCAATGAATATTAGCTCAAACGACACACGCGCGCTGCGTATTGTGTTTATCAATTGTGTCTCGGACGATCCGCCAAGGGTCGATCCGGCCAGAACAGATTGGCAGGCGTGCCACGTGTCACGTAATACAGAGGATGTTTGCCAACAAATGGCAACAGGACTGTATGATTGTGCGGTTGCGGTGTTTGATCCTGCATCTCAGCAAAGTGCCCAACAACTTGAAACCGTGTGCGGCTGTGCGCGCGAGTATTCCGTCCCGTTGGCCAGTCTGGCCACATTCAACCCGCCATGGATCAAACATCTCATGCGCCATTTTGATGTAACCTGTCATTTTGAGGATGTGCCGACGGAAGCCCAGCTTCGCATGTTGCTTGTTCCAGAGACCGAGCAAAAGGATTTCGCGCAGCCGGTGCACTGATCACAGACGTCTACCGAAGAGATATGAGGAAGGCCGCGCAGTTGCGTGGCCTTTTGTCATTGGGGCGCACATTGAATGCATGACGCTCAGTTTGGTCGGCTTGGCCAAAACCGCATCAAATGATCACTCCAAAGTCCAAACCAACCCCTGTGAAATTCTGGGATTTTGTCGCTTTGGATTGCAGGACCGGATGACAAGCCCTTAGGATGCTGTATCAATTGCACAACAAGCCCCAAACGATGGGTCAATCACGCGCGGACGAACCGTGTAACCTTGGCCGAAGTCATGGGGAAAATGGGAGAGAAATCGTATGAAGACCTTTTTGATGGCAACGGCTGCTGCGGCGTTGTGCGCAACCTCGGCGATGGCCGACGTAAAAGTTGGCATGATCACCACCTTGTCTGGTGGCGGTGCAGGGCTTGGGATTGATGTGCGGGACGGATTTATGCTTGCGATTGCGCAATCGGGCCGGGACGACATTGAAGTGGTGATCGAAGATGATCAACGCAAGCCCGACATTGCCGTTCAGCTATCGGACAAGATGATCCAATCGGAACGTGTGGACATTATGACGGGTATCATTTGGTCGAACCTTGCGATGGCGGTTGTGCCTGCTGCGGTGAACCAGAACGTGTTTTACCTGTCGCCAAATGCGGGCCCTTCGGCGCTTGCAGGTCGGGGCTGTCATCAGAATTACTTCAACGTGGCGTGGCAAAACGATAACCTGCACGAGGCTGCGGGGGCTTATGCCAACGAGGCTGCGTATAAAAACAGCTTTATCATGGCGCCCAATTACCCAGCTGGTCAGGATGCGTTGACAGGGTACAAACGCATGTATGGTGGTGCTTTGGCGGGTGAAGTGTTCACCAAGCTGGGGCAAACAGACTATGCGGCAGAGATCGCGCAAATCCGGGCCAGTGGCGCAGACAGCGTCTATTTCTTCCTGCCGGGTGGGATGGGGATTTCGTTTCTGAAGCAATATGCAGACAGCGGTGTCGATATTCCCGTTGTTGGCCCTGCTTTCAGCTTTGATCAGGGCATCCTGCAAGCGGTTGGCGATGCGGCGATGGGGGTGATCAACACCTCGCAGTGGAACAAGGACATCGACAACCCAACAAACGCGGCATTTGTCGAAACGTTCCAAGCAGAATACGGGCGCCTTCCATCACTTTATGCCAGCCAAGGGTTCGATACCGCCAACTTGCTGGTCTCGGCTTTGGAAAAGGCAGATCCGTCTGACGCGGATGCCTTCCGCGACGCTTTGCGCGCAGCGGACTTTGACAGCACCCGTGGTGATTTCGCGTTTGGCCCCAATCATCATCCAGTGCAGACCATCTATGCGCGCGAAGTGATCCAAGAAGGCGACGTCTTTACCAACAAAATTGTTGGTGTCGCACTGGAAAATCACTCGGACGCCTATGCTGCTGACTGCAAGATGTAGCTAACCCACGGCGCGCTGCAGATCCTGCCGCGCGCCGTTTTCTGGTGCCTTTATGTCCACTATTCTTGTAATCGAGCAGATCCTGAATGGGCTGCAATTCGGCGTCATGCTTTTTTTGATGGCAGCCGGGCTGACGCTGATTTTTGGTGTGATGGGGCTGATCAATCTGGCACATGGATCGCTGTATATGGTCGGCGCATTTTCGGCGGCAGCGGTGGCGGGGCTGACCGGGTCTTTCTTTTTGGGACTGATCGCCGCCCTTGCTGCGGCGGCATTGGCGGGCGCCCTAATCGAAATGGTAGTAATCCGGCGGCTTTATAAAGCGGCGCATCTGGATCAGGTCTTGGCAACCTTTGCGCTGATCCTGATCTTTTCCGAAGGCACACGCTGGATCTTTGGGTCTTTTCCGTTGTTTTTGGACATCCCGGACATGCTGTCGGGTCCCGTCACGTTGCCGGGGGGCATTCAATATCCGCTGTATCGCCTGACGTTGATTGTCATCGGATTGGTGGTGGCCATTGGGCTTTGGGCGCTGATCGAACGGACCCGCCTTGGGATCCAGATCCGCGCTGGGGAAAATGACCGTGAAATGATCGCCGCACTTGGTGTTGATATTTCGAAGCTTTACACAATCGTCTTTGCCTTGGGTGCCGCGCTGGCGGGGCTGGCGGGTGGCCTTGTTGGGGCGATCCAATCTGTGCAGGTCGGTATGGGGGAGCCTGTGCTGATCCTGGCCTTTGTGGTCATTGTGATCGGTGGGATCGGCTCTATCCGGGGAGCCTTTATCGGGGCTTTGCTGGTGGGGCTGACAGACACATTGGGCGGTGTGTTTCTGCCAGAGCTGTTCAAGTTGTTTATGGAAACAGGGGCCGCGCAAAAAAGTGGGTCGGCTATTGCGTCGATGGGCATCTATATCCTGATGGGCATCGTTCTTGTTTGGCGTCCTACGGGATTGTTTGGCGCACGCGCATGAGGGTGAATGAACACGCCATCACTGCGGCAGTAATCCTAGGTTTGATTGCTCTGCCTGTTTGGGCGCTGATCATGGACGAGCCCTTTACCATCACCCTGGTCACGCGTGCCGTCATTCTGGCGCTGGCGGCCGTTGGGTTGAACATCGTTTTGGGCATCGGCGGATTGGTCAGCTTTGGTCACGCGGTTTTCTTTGGGATCGGTGGGTATGCGATGGGCATTCTGGCCTATCACGCGCAGACCTATACCACGCTGGAATTGGGGATGCTGTCCACCGGGGGCACAAAGTTCATGCCGGTGATCTGGCTTGTTGCGATGGTGGTGTCCGCCTTTGTTGCCGGGTGCATCGGCCTGTTATCCCTGCGCACCAGTGGCGTGTACTTCATCATGATCACATTGGCCTTTGGCCAGATGTTTTACTATTTCGCGATTTCATGGGCGCAATATGGCGGGGAAGATGGGCTGTCGATCTATATCCGCAATGACTTTCCCGGTTTGAACACATTGGTGCCAATCCAGTTCTTTGCGATCTGTTTGGCGTTGCTGTGTTTGGTGTTGTTTCTCATGGCGCGGCTGCAATCGTCGGTTTTTGGGTTGGCGCTGAATGCCACACGTCAATCTGCGATCCGGGCGGAAACTGTTGGTTTGAACCCGATGCGGCTTAGGCTACTGGCCTTTGTGCTCTCGGGGGCGGTAACCGGATTGGCCGGAGCGTTGTTCGCTGACCTCAACCGGTTTGTGTCCCCAACCATGTTCAGTTGGCAACTGTCCGGGGAATTGATCGTGTTAATCATCATCGGCGGTGTGGGGCGTCTGATGGGGCCTGTGATCGGGGCCTGTGTTTTTGTGACGCTGGAACATGTGCTGGGGGGACTGACCGAGTTTTGGCACATCTATCTTGGGGTGATCTTGTTGTGCATCGTGTTGTTCGCACGCGGAGGGATTGTCGGGTTGTTGACCGGCAAAGAAGGCGCACATGTCTGAGCCCGTTCTTGCAACGCATAACCTTGTCAAAACCTTTGGCGCATTGACGGCCACGGATAAAGTGTCGCTGGATGTGCGGGCCGGCGAAATTCATGCGGTGATTGGGCCAAACGGGGCAGGGAAATCCACACTTATTCAACAGATTTGTGGCGGGGTGCGACCAGATCAGGGGCGGGTCGCATTGCTGGGACAAGACATCTCGGACCTTGGTACACAAGCGCGCGCAAAGGCTGGGATTGGACGCACCTTCCAAATCTCGGAACTGGCGATGGAAGACACTGTATTGCAAAACGTTATGCTGGGGGCCATCGGCGCGGCAGGCAACGTTTGGCGGTTCTGGAAGCCTGCATTAAACGTACAGTCTTTGACTGAACAGGCAGACGCTGCCTTGGCCCGTGTGGGCCTAAGCGCGCAGCGCGATACGATCTGCGCCAAACTCAGCCATGGTCAGCGTCGTCAGTTGGAAGTGGCCATCGCGTTGACCCTGCAGCCCAAGGTGTTCATCATGGATGAACCGATGGCCGGTTTAGGCACCGAAGGGTCCAAGATCATGACCGAGTTTCTGGATGATTTGCGCGCCCAAGCCCCCATTTTGCTGGTGGAACATGACATGGATGCGGTCTTTGCGCTTGCCGATCGTATCAGCGTTTTGGTCTATGGTAAGGTGATCGCCACAGGCAGCGCAGCCGAGATCAGATCCAGCAAAGCTGTGCGCGACGCCTATTTGGGGAGCGACGCGTGAGCTTGCTTCAGGTGCAAAACCTATGCGCCCACTATGGCAGCAGCCAAGCGCTGTTTGGGGTGGATTTGGCCTTGTCCGAAGGTGAGGTCACCGCACTTATGGGGCGCAATGGGATGGGTAAATCGACCACTGTCAAGGCGATCTGCCGGATGATCCCGTCTACCGGGACGTTGACGCTGAATGGTCAGGATTTACATGCTTGGCCCAGTCACAAGGTGGCGCGGGCCGGTGTTGGATTGGTGCCTGAAGGACGCCGGTGTTTTGCGGATCTGACTGTCACCGAAAATCTGATTGCAGCCGCGCGCCCTGGAGATTGGACGTTGAAAACTGTGTCCGCGTTGTTCCCCCGACTGGGCGAGCGGGCAGGGCAACGCGCAGCGTCCCTGTCCGGGGGAGAGCAACAAATGCTGGCGATTGGGCGGGCACTGATGACCAATCCGCGCTTGCTGATATTGGACGAGGCAACCGAAGGGCTGGCCCCGCTTATTCGACAGGAGATCTGGGCCGCTGTGCGACGTTTGAAGACAGACACAGGGGTTGCAATCCTGTTAATCGACAAATCGCTGAAAGAGCTGTCCAGCGTGTCGGATCATGCGGTGATTTTGGAACGGGGAAAGACGGTTTGGTCCGGTCCCATGGACACGCTGACACGCGAAACGTCTGAACGGTTTGTGGGTGTGTGAAGCGTTTGTTTAAGGCTGCGCGACTGGTTTTCGGCGTACAGATATCAGCAAGCCGATTGTCAAAGTGACAAGGGCCAGAACACCAAAAAGACTAATCCCTTCGCCCAAGATAAGCAGACCCAACAGGCTGCCAACACCGGGCACTGTCGCCAAAATAGATGATGTATTGCCATTCCCAATGGTGCGCGAGGCATGCGCGATCAGCAGCAAGCCAATCAGGTTGGGCACAAATCCCTGATAAACAGCCTGCAACAGTAAGGGCCCCATTGGGGCATCCGCCAACCCAGATGGCAACCAAAGTGCCCAAATCGGCAGGTAAAGGATTGCGTTGATGATGGTGCCGCAAAAGATGATCTGCATGGGCTTAAGCTGCCAGCGTTCGGACAGGATCATATAGAACGAGAAAAAGACCGCTCCGATGATAAACAGGAGATCCCCGATCCAGGCATTTGGGCTGGAAATGACGCTGCCATCCCACGCCAAACCTATCGCCGAGACAAAGATCAGAGCCGCGCCGAAAAGCTGTCTTGGGCTGGGGGTGGCGCGAAACAGGCTTAGGCCGATGACAATACCCACAAGTGGCAATACGCCATTCATGAAGATGCCACCATGTGCGGCGGGGGCAAATAGAAATGCCGAGAACACACAAAGTATGTAGACAGGGCCCAGTATGAACGAAATTACTGCGATCTGAAGCACGCTGAGCCCGCGCCAAGGTTTGTAATACAAACACAAAGGGGCTGCGATGATGGATGCCAGCCCATAGCGCATTGCGGCCAGATCAAAGACGGTCAGGCCGCTGTCTTGCGCAATCCGGCTCACGATCAACCAAAAAGACCAGACAAAAACGATGATCCAAGTGGCAGCAAAACCCGTGACTTGGGATGAAAATCGAGCCGCCATGTTTGAAATACCGACCCATCACATTGTCGCAGAAGAGATGTCCCAGCAGTATGATCTGAGCACAAGAGACACAAGTACGCTTGCTATCTAATGTTATGGTCAGTGTGACAGGCGGCGTTTTTCGGAAGAGTTGTTGGGAGGTGTTCAATCCAACCGGAAACCCCGTGTTCGGACATAATGTCCAAAGTCTGCGCGTTCGGGCTGGCTGTATTGGCGCACTTTGTCCATCGACCACGTGTAGGTGTCGCTGGTCCCAAAAAACTCGACAAATCGTTGAGAGGCGTAAGGCTGGTTTTGGGCGCGGGTTATATCATAGTCTTGAACCGCTGCGCGCAAGGAGTGTTCACTGTAACGATCCATGTGGACAGTTGCAGACATGGGCAAACGTGGTGAGATTTCGGGTGGCGCGACCGGATAGCCTATCGCCAGACCCGCAAAAGGGAATACGTGTTGGGGCAATGCTAACAGATCGGACACGGCCTGTGCGTTGTTGCGCACGGCACTGATCGGACAACATCCTAGCCCAATCGCCTCGGCCGCAGTGACAAATGCGCCCAGTGCCACGGCCGCATCCGTGGCCGCGTTAAAGAATGCATCCAGATGGTCGTTGGCGAATGGAACGTCATGCCAATCATGCAGCAGCCGTTGTCGGCGATTGTTGCCGCAAAACATGGCGATCACCGGCGCGTTGGCGACCCAAGCCTGACCCGAGACAAGGGCCGCCAAGTCTGCCCGTGCCGTTGGTGATTGCAACAAAACAATGTCGCGCTGTTGCAAATCGCTTTTCGTGGGCGCGGCGAGCGCGGTCGCACAAAGCACCTTCAGAATGTCCTCGGGGACAGGAGTCTCTATAAATGCGCGACACGATCCGCGCGAAGCCATGGCGCTTAGGGTGTCGCCAAACACAGCATCATCCACCGGGGGGGCGTCTGAAAAGCGATCATCAAGGGAATTTTGCAGGGTTTTGCGCGAAGATGATGACATCTGGGTCTCTGACTGTATGAAGTTTTCGATAGAAACACTAACGAAAATATAAAGAAATTATCGCGTTTATAAAGCCACGCTATAGAGTAAAGAGTGGCATGGAATGCACTCTGGGTGAAAGACAAAGACACACATGCAACCAGATTTTTTAACAGTCACAATTGATCGCGGGCGGGATGCAGGCGGGGTTCAAACAGAGTTTCAGGTGCCTGCATACGACAATCAAACAGTGTTGGATGTGGTGTCGTGGGTACAGCAGAACGCGGA
>CALHST010000256.1 GCA_938038825.1 uncultured Paracoccaceae bacterium
TGGGTTTGCCTATACACAAGGGACCCCCGCGACGTTTGCGCGGTCAGACCTGGACAATCCTGTCACCCGGGAATTCTGCGGTAATTGCGGGACACCCGTTCTTACCCGGCGACCTAATTTTCCGATGGCCATTGTCAAAGCGGGTGTGTTGGATAACCCGGCCGAGTATGGGGACTCAGACGTTGCGATCTTTATGAAAGATGCCCAACCGTTTCACGTTCTAGCAGACGGCAAACCGCAATTTGATGGCATGCCACCCCGAAAATGACGCCTGATGATTTGATTTTGGGGCCGATGGGATTGCGATTTCAGGGACGCCGCTATCCCTGTACCATCGGAAGATCTGGCCTCACCGATCAGAAACGCGAAGGCGACGGAGCCACCCCGAAAGGTGTGCACAAGCTGGTCGGCATCCTATATCGGCCCGACAGGGTTGCTAAGCCGTCCCCTTTGGCCATTCCTATAGGTCCGCTGGACCTGTGGTCTGATGATCCCGAGGATGCATCTTACAACTTGATGGTGCGCGCACCGTATCCTGCAAGCCACGAGGCGTTGCGCAGGGCAGATCCGCTTTACGACATTGTCTTGTTAACCGACTGGAACTGGCCACATCCGATCAAAGGACGTGGGTCCGCGATTTTCATTCACCAATGGCGTCGGCCAGGATTTGCAACAGAAGGGTGTATCGCGCTGAAACGCGTGGACTTGCATGGCATCGCGAAACGCATCAATCCCGGCGCAAACCTCATCATTCGCTAACGTGAGCTGAAGCTCACCTTACGGACAGACCATAGGGATCAAAGTAAGGTGAGCTTTAGCTCACGCGGGTTCCAAAAATGGCGGAGCCTACGCGGATATGTGTGGCGCCCTGCGCAATGGCGCGCTCGAAGTCGCTGCTCATCCCCATGGACAATCCGACAAGGCCATTGCGTTTTGCCATCTTGGCCAAAAGCGCAAAGTGCAATGTTGGCTCTTCCTCAGCGGGGGGTATGCACATCAGACCGGTTATCGACAGGTCCATAGATCTGCATTCAGTCACAAACGCATCAACATCGCCCGGCAACACGCCAGCCTTTTGCGGTTCCTCGCCGGTATTCACTTGAACAAACAGCTCTGGGCAGTGTCCAAGCTCTTGCGCAATCCTTGCAATGCCTTTGGCCAATTTGGGACGATCAACGGAATGGATTGCGTCAAAAAGTTCCATCGCGGCCCGAGTTTTGTTGCTTTGCAGTGGGCCAATCAAATGCACCGCGATCCCATCAAACTGCGCTTTGAAACCGGGCCATTTGCCTTGGGCTTCTTGAACCTTGTTCTCCCCAAAAACACGATGCCCTTGTTTGAGAACCGCTTCGACCCGCTCATTCGGTTGGACTTTGCTGACTGCGATCAAGTTCACATCATCGGCACGGCGACCAACCGCTTCTGCTGCGCGGGCTGCCTTTTGGGAAATTTCCTGCAAAGACACAATCTGGATCCTTTTTGTGGCCAGTTATCAAGGATACCGCACAAAAGAAAAGGGGCAGATCTTTCGATCCGCCCCTAAATTTTTAGGTATGTGTCGACTTAGAAGTCGAAACGTACACCAAAGTCAGCTTTTGTTGCGCTGTCGATGTCTTGACCGATGAAGCCACGCAGGTTTGCGTTGCCGCCCAGGTCGTGAACAAAGCCAACACCGATTGCTTCGGAGTTACCCGGTGCATCAGCTGCGCCGCCAGCGGAGAATACCAACTGAACAGTTGTTGCTGCGCCAACGTCATAGGAGATGGAACCACCGTAAGCCACGTCATCCGCGCCTGCACCAGCAGTTTCGTTCTCACCAACGTTTACGGCGAAACCAACTGGACCTACGGAACCGGTGAATGTCACCAAGTAGTAGTTGTTGGAACCAGCTGTGGAGTCAACTTCACCGATAACCGCACCGATTTGGTAATCACCAAATTTGTAGGATGCGCCGATCGCTGTGTCTGTTGCGCCTGTGTCTTCGCCGACAGAGAAGCCATCGTCAGCGAAAGATGCCATTACGGAGAAACCGCCAGCAGAGTATTTCGCGTTGATGCCGTTAACGCCAGCACCAGTGGAGGAGAACGATGCACCTGGGAAGCCAAATGCGTCGATCATGCCGATTTGACCTTCAAGACCGATATCGGCGAAAGGCTGAACAGTGCCGCCATCGTCGAATACGTTCGAGATGTTACCAACACGAACACGCAGACCTTCATAAGAAATCTGGTAACGTGCGCCTGAGAATGCCAATGCATTCGCTGTGCCGTCTGCGTTTTCGTTTGCTTCAGCACGAACACGTGCGGCCAAACGTACGCCACCGGAAGTTTCGGTAGATGCGTCAAAGTTCAGGCGGTAACGGCTGATGATGATAGCTTCTTCGGCGCGGCTGTCGTTATAGCCTACACCAAAACGTGCCAGACCGCTGATGTTCAGCTCTGGGCCGGATTCATGACCGTCTGCCATCGCAACGCCTGTTGTGGCGACGAGAGCAGTGGTAGCGATAAGAATCTTCTTCATTGAGTTTCCCTCGGATTTTCAGTTCCACAGCAGAATCGCGGTGGGTGTGTGAGCCTCTTTTCCTCTGATGGCGGGTGGTTTTCAAGAACGCTGGACCGGGCAGTCCCAAAAGGTCTGGAAGCTGGTGCAGGGATGCCACACCTCGACCACAGTTCTTTCTTGAATCCGCCGCTGTTAGATCGACAGCAGCTTCTTGTATCGCTGCGCCCTGTTCGCTATCACCTAAACAAACAAGAGTAGGGTGGATGTCATGGCACGAACACGGCTGGGGAACTTTATCGTTGGAGCGATGCTCTTTCTTTTGGTTGCGTGTGGTCAAAACGCTCAACCCGACGTTGACGGTGCACGGGATTTGGGAACACCGGACGTAACGCCGTTGGACAGTCCGCGGCTGGAAACATCTGACACAGGTCTGGGTCGCGGTCTTTTACAATCCTTCCGGCGCGGAAGTGCAGAAGTCGACGTTCAAGTGAACCGCTACCTTTGGAATGCGTCGCTAGAAGTTCTTGATTTCTTGCCAGTCCAAAGTGTCGACCCGTTTACAGGTGTCATTGTAACAGGCTTTGGAACACCACCCGGAACAGGTCGCGCCTATCGTGCGACAGTTTTGATTGATGACCCTGCTTTAGAAGCGCGTTCCTTAAAAGTTGCCCTGCAATCCCGTTCGGGACCTGTGGCGGCATCGACAGTGCGCGCCATAGAAGACGCAATCCTAACACGGGCCCGCCAGTTGCGGGTTGCTGATTCACGTCTTTAATTGTCCGCATAGAAGAAGTATCCAACCGCCGGGCATCGCAGCCCGGCGTTTTTCGTTATAGACCAAGGACCAAACCCATGACTGGTTATGCCCCCTCCGAGATCGAAGCCAAGTGGCAACATGCCTGGGACGAGGCTGGTCTATTCCGCGCGGTGCGCGACGAATCCAAACCTAAGTATTATGTGCTTGAGATGTTCCCCTATCCATCGGGGCGCATCCACATCGGCCACGTGCGCAACTACACGATGGGTGACGTGATCGCGCGGTATAAACGTGCCACCGGGCATAACGTTCTGCACCCGATGGGCTTTGACGCCTTTGGGATGCCCGCAGAAAACGCGGCGATGGCCATTGGCGGCCACCCGAAAGAGTGGACCTATAGCAATATCGACGACATGGTCACGCAGATGAAGCCGATGGGCTTTTCGCTGGACTGGGACCGGATGTTCGCCACCTGTGACCCGGAATACTACGCGCAGCAGCAGGCGTTGTTCCTCGATTTCCTAGATGCTGGGCTGGTTTATCGCAAAAACGCTGTGGTGAACTGGGATCCGGTCGACATGACCGTTCTGGCCAACGAACAGGTTGAGGACGGCAAGGGGTGGCGGTCTGGTGCCGAAGTGGAACGGCGCGAGCTAACGCAGTGGTTCTTCAAGATCAGCGATATGTCTGAAGAGCTTTTGGAAGCGTTGGATACATTGGACGATTGGCCTGCCAAGGTGCGTTTGATGCAGGAAAACTGGATCGGTAAATCCCGCGGTCTGGAATTTTCGTTTGAACGCACAGATGGCGGCGAGCCGATCACTGTCTACACGACCCGCCCCGATACACTGAACGGCGCGAGTTTTGTTGGCGTCTCGCCGGATCATCCAATGGTCAAAGCGATGGAGGCTGACAATGCAGACCTCGCCGCCGCAGTGGCCGAGATGCGCAAGGGTGGCACCACGGCGGAGGCTTTGGAAAAGGCCGACAAGCTGGGCTATGACACCGGGATCACCGTCAAGCACCCGCTGAACCCTGATTGGGAACTGCCTGTGTGGGTCGCGAACTTCATTCTGATGGATTACGGCACCGGCGCAATCTTTGCATGCCCTGCGCATGACCAGCGCGATTTGGACTTCTGCCGCAAATACGATTTGCCGGTGATCGACACGTTCTTTGCCTTGGGCAACGACACCCCAGTAGGGACCGAGGCCTTTGTGCCGCCGAAAACCGAGAAGGTGCGTTGGGTGAATCATTTCGCCGGGCTGACCGAAGCCACCGGGCAAGAGGCGATCGACGCCACTGTCGATTTCGCCGAGGCCCAAGGGTGGGGCACAGGCAAAACGCAATTCCGTCTGCGCGACTGGGGCCTGTCCCGCCAGCGCTATTGGGGTTGCCCGATTCCTGTGGTGCATTGCGACGCGTGTGGTGTGGTTCCCGAGAAGAAAGAAAACCTGCCCGTTGAACTGCCTGACGATGTGACCTTTGACATCCCCGGTAACCCGCTGGACCGTCACCCAACATGGCGCGACGTGCCCTGCCCGTCCTGTGGCAAAGCGGCGAAGCGTGAAACCGACACGATGGACACGTTCGTCGATTCCAGTTGGTATTTCGCCCGCTTTACCGCGCCGCGTGAAACAACGCCGACCAATATGGCGGATGCGGAATACTGGATGAACGTCGATCAGTATATCGGCGGGATCGAACACGCGATCCTTCACCTGCTGTATTCCCGCTTCTTTGCGCGCGGGATGCAGATCACAGGACACTTGCCCGCGAAATCGTCTGAACCGTTCAACGCGTTGTTCACCCAAGGCATGGTGACGCACGCGATTTATCAGACCAAAGACTCGCAGTCGGGGCGGCCTGTCTACCACTACCCAGAAGAAGTCGAATTGAAGGACGGCAAGGCCTTTCTCAAAGACAGCGGGTTCGAATGTAGCATCATCCCCTCTGCCAAGATGTCGAAGTCCAAGAACA
>CALHST010000257.1 GCA_938038825.1 uncultured Paracoccaceae bacterium
AGCGTTGAAGTCCAACAAGACTAGGGGTCAAGCGCGTGCAGTAAAACAATCAGAAAAACCGGCGGAGAAGGGATGATGACAATTCAATGGGTTGCGCTTGATTGGGGAACCACCAATCTTAACGCCTATGCGATTGGGGAACGCGGTCAAATTCTGGATCGGGTTCACAACGCCCAAGGAATGTCCCGGTTGGAACCCCGCGAATTTGAGCCCGCGTTGCTTCATGCAATTGGCCCGTGGCTTGATGAAGATCGGATCATGCCTGTTCTGGCCTGCGGAATGGTCGGTGCGCAGCAAGGGTGGCTAGAGGTTCCATATTCGGAAACGCCATGTCTGCCAGTAAGCCCTGAAACCGCGGTTTCCGTTCCCGTGAATGACCGGCGTCTCGCCGTACGGATTGTTCCGGGGGTATGCCAGCGTCAGCCGAATGATGTGATGCGGGGCGAGGAAACCCAAATTGCAGGCTACCTTGCCCAGCATCCAGATTTCGATGGCGTCTTTTGTCTGCCGGGCACCCATTCAAAATGGGTTCAGATTGTGAATGGAGAAATCCGTAGTTTTACGACCTTCATGACAGGCGAGCTTTTTGGTTTGTTGACACAGCATTCAGTGCTGCGTTTTTGCACAAAAGATCCCGGATGGGATGATGCGGCATTTCTAGAAGCTGTTGAAACTGCAATGTCGGATCCCGGTGGTTTAGCCGCGAAGCTGTTTAGCATGCGCTCATGTGCTTTGTTAAGCGGGACACCAAGTGAAACTTTGAGAGCACATCTGTCGGGTCTGCTGATCGGTTCAGAAATTGCAGCGATGCGCAAAATGTGGCGCGCCAGTGATGTGGTTATTATCGGGGATCGCGAGAATGCGAGACTGTATCAGAGTGCTTTGGCATCCTTTGACATTACCCCTCTGATCTACGACGACGCGCAAGCCATCATCCAAGGTCTGCGCTCTGTCGCCATGGCCGCCATCCATGCAGCAGAGCCTGCCTGAAAGGCATCTTCGGCTGGAGTTCGAGAGGTTAAATTGAAAGAGACCTTGGATTATGATAAACCGTGCACACCCGGAGAAAGGGTGCATGCATTAATGCCGAACGCCGCAGAAGCACTGGATTGCTATTTGTCTATTGCACGGGCAATCGCCGGTCAGACAGATTATGAGCGTGTCCTAGAGAATTTTGCAAATCGACTGCGTGTGCTCATTGCCCATGATCACCTTGATATTGTGTTGCTGCATCCGAAGGGGACGCAGATATGCTATGAAGTTCGGATGCACACGTCGTGGAGCCACAAGCAAAACCCAGAAAAACCCACCGAAGAAAGCCCGATCCGAGATGTCTTAAGGGGTGATCTTCCGTACATATTGACGGATGATGCCTGGACCGATCCGCGTTTCCACTTCATTGGCGCCGACAGCCAACCTTTGTTTGAAGCCAATCTGCATAGCCGCATTGTCGTGCCCTTGCGCGTGCAGGGTGAATTGATCGGGTCGTTGGCAATATCCAGCCATGAAAAGAACTTTTACGACGAAGGATTGGTCGTTTTGGCCCAAGGTGCCGCGGATCTGATATCTGCGTATCTTTTTGCTTTGGAGCGCGGCAAAGAAGCCAAGAACTCAGCGATTGCGGAACTTGAGGCCAAAGGACGCGAGCAAAGCTTGCGCATAGGCGCCCTGCAATTGACCGAAGGGATCGAACGCGAGCGCCAGCGGCTTGGAATGGACTTACATGATCAAACCTTGGCGGACCTGGCACGCATCAGACGGCGCATGTCACGGATCGAAGGCGGGTCACCGGTCGCATCCAATGAACTTGCTGCGATCCAAGATGAGCTGGATCATTGCCTGGACGAAGTACGCGGCATTGTCGAAGATATGAAACCGGGCGTGCTGCAACTGTTTGGGTTCTCCGAAGCCGTAGAAGCGCATTTGCAGCGGTGTCTTAAGAACATGCGTCGCCCCATAGAAATGCATGTCGAGGATTTGGCAGATGGTAAGATGGATCATCTGCAGGACACAGTCAGGACAGCCATGTTTCGTATCGTGCAAGAAGCGGTCAACAACGCGTTAAAACATGCGGAATGCAGTCGGATCAGTGTGCGGATTGCGCAAGTGGGTGGCAATATGAGCGTCACCATCGACGACGATGGAACCGGCATTCAGGATACGGATTTGCTTTCTCAGAGCGGGATCGGAAATATCAAAACCCGGGCAGATATCATTTCAGCCAACGTTTGTTTCAAGCGTCTGGAAGACCCTAAAGGAACGCGCGTTCGTATTATTGTTCCCTTGGCCGCAAGTGCTGACACACTGGCCACCGGCTGACCCAACTATGCAGGAAATTTCATGCGCCTATTGATTGCCGAAGATGACCAACTTCACCGATCCTTTCTAGAAGGGGTCGTACGGGGCACTTTGCCTGATTTGGAAGAGTTGACCATCACTGGTGATGGTGAAGACGCAATAGCGGCGTTCGAAACTTCGGAATATGACTCTGTCATCCTTGATCTACAGATGCCGAAGGTGACGGGTGTAGACGTGGCCAAAAAAATTTGGGCGCGAAAGCCGCATACGAAAATCCTGTTTTGGTCCAATTATTCAGAAGAAGCATATATTCGGGGCATCACAAAGATCGTACCCAGCGAAGCTGTTTACGGGTATATTTTGAAGTCCGCACCAGCAGAGCAATTGAAGCTGGCTTTGCAAGGGGTTTTCATTGCTGAGCAATGTGTGATTGACCGCGAGGTCCGAGGTGTCCAGCAGCGCGCCGGGGATCGCCTGTCTGGCTTGAGCGAATTGGAATTTGAGGCACTTATCGACCTGTGTCTGGGGCTGACGGACAAGGCGATGGCCGCGCGGCGCAATGTGTCGCTGCGCGGGGCGCAGGGCCGTCTGCAGCATCTGTATCAGAAAATCGGCCTCGAAAAGAGCGACATCCCCACGGGAACATGGGGCCCGAGTTACAATTCTCGGACGCGCGCGATTTCTCTCGCATTGTCTCAAGGCATCCTCAACGCAGATGCCCTGCGTCGTGAAGAAAAGAACCTGCAGGACTGGCTCTCTAAGGCGGGCAATTCATCATCCTAAGACATGTTTTGCGGGAATCCGCATAACCGACGTGTTTCCCCGCGCAATCGCTGCGCGACATGACGCATACGCGCAACCCTCTCTTTCCTAATCTGATCCCAACATAAGAACACGACCCAGGCCCAAAGCCGGATCTTATTAGTAAGGAGAGGACGCCTATGCCGTTTGTTAACATTCGACTGGTGAAGCAAGTTATCCAGCATGACCCGGAAGGCATCAAAGAGCAGGTCCAAACGGCGGTTACAAATTCGCTGGCGGAAGCCGCAGGCATTCCAAAGGAAAACGTCTGGGTGGTCTTTGAGGAAATCGAAGACGTGGATTGGTTCGCTGGCGGTGAACGCGTCAAAGAGCTGAGAGGCAATTCATGACCATCGAGGTTCGTCTGACAGGCATGCA
>CALHST010000258.1 GCA_938038825.1 uncultured Paracoccaceae bacterium
CACCGGCCACGATGTGCACGGCAAACTGCCCGAGGATCTGGACCTGCAAGCGCTTGCCGATCCCACGGCCTCGACCGTGGTATTTATGGGCAAGCGGACGTTTCCGAAACTGGCGGAAGCCTTGACGCAAGCCGGGCTGCCCAAAGACACCCCGACCATCCTCGCCGAAGACGTGAGCGGTCCAGACCAGAACATCCTGCGCACGACGCTTGGCGAACTGGCCGATGCACTAACGGCAGAGATCAGCGACAAACCGGCTTTAATCTTGTATGGGCCATTTGCTGACGGGTGATGCCCGTGTTTTGTATGATAGTTTGGCAGAACCTCCTGAATAAACGCGTCGCAAATGCAGAACGTGCCGTTGTGAGCACGGCACAAGCGCCTTTCTGGTCAGGTTTTGTACATTTGCTTCGGTGCAGGAAAGATCTTTGCTAATTTGCGGACGTTTTAGGCGCGCACCGCGAGGAGGAATTCGTTGTTTTCGACCGGGGATGCAGGGCGTATCCCTTTGTCTTTCAACGCATCTCTGAACCCGTCCGCGTCATAACCGCGTTCGACGAGCAACTATTCCACCTTTGGCAGGCTGCTTACCAAAGCGCGAGCATCGGTGTCGTCTCTGACTTGCCCGTCGGTCACAAATAAATTCAGCGGGCAGCCTTCACTGACGCAGATAGCGTGCAGTTTGGTGTTCCTACCGCCCCTGAAGCATCTGCTCAGGCGACCGCATCCCCCTTTTTGACGCCCAAACTGGACGCTTTGCGGTGGGCTTTGAGAAAAGTGGCGTCAATCATCACGGTCTTCTCGTCGCCGTGATCCGCGGCCAATCCTATCAATCTGATCGAAGAGTCCCTTATGACTCCATCGCTTTCAATGGTTGTACAGTGCCTGTGCGTGCCGCAGTGCGGACCTTAACCCAAAATTGTACAAACAAAATCGAATGCAAGGATGAGGAATGGCACAAGGTATGACGGTGACATGTCCTTCGATCTTGAATGACAGCGCGACATCTCGCACAGGTCGTTCCGACCAACCTAACATCCTTAACCACAAAGGCACGTTCAACCGTCACCGTAGCGCTTCGATGAGCCTTTGGGTCAGGGTTTTGTTGTCGATTGTGATGCCTTCGCTCACAAGACGTTGGGCGACCCGTGGGCCTGCGTTGGCTCCGGCTTGGGCACCGGCTGTTTGGCCGATTTTGGCTCCACGTTGCATAAGCACAGGGGTTTTTTCAATCAACGCTTGTCCTGCCTGGGTTTTGTAGAATCCCGCCAGCGCGCGCAGTTCGTCTTCGGAAAACAGGTCCAAATACGTATTCACCGCATCGCGCCGCATATATTCGGTGAAATCGGCGATGAATTCTTCCATGAAGATATCCGCAAACCCGTCCATGTTTGAAATCTTGATACCCTTGCTTTGGAACTGGTTTTCCAACGCGGGAATGATCAATGGTCTTTGGGTTTCAAGGACTGCGGAAAACAACGTGCGGGTCACTGTTTGGGCCGCGATAAATTCGGCATCACTTTGGGGATCTGCAGTCGCTGGAGCAACTGTGAGGTTCACAAGGAAAAGGGCGGCGACAAAGCGCTGAAATCGTATCATAGGAAAAACCTTGGTTCTAAAAGTTCGTTAGTAAACAGATCGTCAACAATAAGGTTAATACAGCGTGTTTCTTGCACGAATGCAATGCTATGATGCCTTATTCTGGCGTAATTCTCGGTTTCAACTTAGGGTATCAGGAGCGCGACAGAACTGATGTACTGGTCAAAAACAATCATAGGTAGAGTTTGGATGCTTCGGATTTTGACGATCCTGATGAGTTTGGCGCTGTTTGGCTGTGTTCAGATTTCGCTTGCACCGCCGCCAAACTTGTATCGTACCGGTGCCAACTACCCGGCTGAGAGTTTGCCACTGATACTGCGCACGGCGGAGCCTAAGATTTTTTATGTCACGGACCGCGAGCGTAACGGGCAAAGTTACAATTCAAGCCGGTCAGAAGAAATGGCCTTTGGGTATACCACTGTCAAATTTGGCCGGGACCTTGATTGGCCTGAATTGCTGGAACGAACCCGCGCAGATTCTCAAAAGCGGATTTCGACGTTGTGGGTGCCAGAGATTGAAGAGGTGGTGCGTTTCCCCAAGTCACCTTTGCCCTTCATACGGGTGAATGATCAGCTGCAAACGCAACCTGCGGCACAGGCAGAGTTCGACAAAAAGACTCGCGCGTTTCAACAGGTCATACAAGAACAGCTTGATACGGTCGGGACGGGTCGGGTTTTGGTCTATGTACATGGCTATAACAACGCGTTCGAAGACAGCGTCACAGCCTTGGCGAATCTTTGGCATTTCGCGGGGCGCAGCGCGGTTCCCATTGCGTTTACATGGCCATCCGGGAATGGTGCCGGAGTTTTGGGGTATTTCCGTGATCGTGACGCGGGCGCGTATTCCGTTTTGCATACGAAGCAGTTCTTCCGAATGCTGGCGGCCATGCCGGACGTCAAAACAATTGATATTGTGGCGCACTCACAAGGCACCGCAGTGGCCACAACCGCATTGCGGGAACTGGTCATTGCAGAACGCGCGGCAGGACGGGTTCCGCGCGACGCGTTGAAAACCGGCACCTTGATCCTGGCAGCGCCGGATTTGGATGCGGGCATCGTCAAACAAAGGCTTATTGCGGAACGGTTTTCAGATGGGTTTCAACAGATCAATCTGTACCTCAACCCCAATGACATTGCCCTGCATTTTTCACGGATCTTGTCGGGTCAGACACGTTTAGGTGCGGTGACGGATGATGATTTCAGTGCAGACCAGCTAGAGGATCTGCGGCTGCAGGCGCAGGTTCATCTGATCCAAGTTGAACAGGCGCGCAATCGGGCCGGGCATTCATACTTCCGCCAGAACCCGGCTGTTTTGTCAGATATCGTATTGGCATTGCGCACAGGGGCTCAACCGGGAGAGGCAGTGCGGCCATTGGAGAGGGACAAATTTGGGTTTTGGTTGCTCCATTCAAATTACCCGCTGGATCGGCTGCCAGAAATTGGGATTGAGCTGGACGCACGTGACCGCGACAGCTCGCGCTAGGGCATGTCTGATCTGAAAGAGATGATCGCGCGGTATTCACAGCCGGGGCGGATAGACTGGATTGGACTGCGATCCGAAAGACGTGGGGTTATTCAACCGGTTTCGCAAGTGCAGTGCCGGGAAGACGGCTTGCAGGGAGATCATGGCAGGCCTGGCAAACGGGCTGTGACCTTGATTCAAGCAGAGCATCTACCGGTTATTGGCGGGTTTCTTGGGGGGCGAAAGGTCTATCCGGCAGAGCTGCGGCGGAATTTGGTTGTGTCAGGGATCAATCTGGCGGGCTTAAAGGGGCGACATGTGCGCGTTGGCGGCGCGGTTCTTGAGATCACAGTGATTTGTGCCCCGTGCAGCCGTATGGAAGAAACCTTTGGTCATGGTGGATATGCAGCGGTACGGGGGCATGGTGGTTGGTGCGCCCGTGTTGTGTCCGAGGGGCACATCGACATCGGCAGCATTGTGGAACCTGTTGGTGAAACGCTGTAAAGCAGCGCAAGGATCACGCCATGGAATTGACCCGCCCGCTGACACGCGCATAAATGGCGTGACCGCAGCCCACATTTGAGAAAGCGATTGATATGCCCTATGTGCCCGCAGAGAACAGATATGAAAACATGCTCTATCGCCGGTGCGGTCGTTCGGGCGTGCAACTGCCTGCGATCAGTCTTGGGCTTTGGCACAATTTCGGTGGCGACACCCCACATGACATAAAACGGGCCATGTGCCAGACGGCTTTTGACCAAGGGATCACACATTTTGACTTGGCGAATAATTACGGGCCCCCTCCCGGCAGCGCCGAAGAGGCTTTTGGCGAGATCCTGAAAACCGACTTTGCCGGGTATCGGGACGAGCTTATCATCTCGTCCAAGGCTGGTTACCTTATGTGGCCGGGACCTTATGGCGAATGGGGAAGCCGCAAGTATTTGGTGGCATCCTGTGATCAGTCCTTGAAACGCATGGGGCTGGATTACGTCGATATTTTCTATTCACACCGTTTTGACCCGGATACCCCATTAGAGGAAACAATGGGTGCGCTGGACTACATCGTACGATCCGGACGCGCGCAATATGCGGGCATATCCAGCTATAATGCGCACCGCACGGCCGAAGCCGTCGCGATCCTGAAAGATCTGGGCACACCCTGTCTGATCCACCAGCCGTCTTATAATATCCTGAACCGCTGGGTCGACCATGATGGGTTGCTGGACACACTCGAAGATCTGGGTGTTGGATCCATCGCATTTACACCTTTGGCGCAGGGAATCTTAACGAACAAATACCTGAACGGCGTGCCTGAAGACAGCCGCGCGACCCAAGGCAAATCCTTGCTGGATGGGATGATCAACGAACGGTCCTTGGCCTCGGTTCGGGCGTTGCATGACGTCGCAGAGGCGCGCGGGCAGACCTTGGCGCAAATGGCGCTGGCGTGGGTGCTGCGCGGGGGGCGCGTGACGACAGCGCTGATCGGGGCGTCAAAACCCGCGCAAATCGAAGACTGTGTCGGAGCGATCAAGAACCTTGAATTCACGGATGCAGAGCTGGCCAAGATCGACGAGATTTCTTCCGAGGAAGACATCAATCTGTGGGCCCGGTCATCAGAGACGGAGTAAGTTGGGCGC
>CALHST010000259.1 GCA_938038825.1 uncultured Paracoccaceae bacterium
CATCTCCAACGTCACGTGCCGTGGTGATTTTTCGAAAAAGACAAACCCAGCATAGCGCGCACCGGCTTTTGCAGCCGCGGCAACATCGTCTGCGGTCCGAAGACCGCAGATTTTCACTGCAATTGGGTGAGACATTGTCAGGCTTTAGACCGCTTCATCCAGCAAGGCGAGAACCTCGTCTTTGCCTTCATGCTTTTCGTTCTTCAATTTCTTGATTTCACGTTCAAGACGCCGCGTTTCGCGTTCCAACTGAACTTCGTGGCGGCGATGCCCATATTCCCGCAGCCATTCCCAGACGAACCCCACCAGAATACCTGCCAGAATGCCGCCATAAACAACCACAAACAACGGCAACGAAATCTTGGGGTTCAGCCCCAAAAGTCCTGCGACTGTGTCGGGCAACAATTGTAACTGCACAAACTCACGATTGCCCAAAGCAATCGTGATCAACACCAGCGCAAACGCCGCAATACAAAGATACTTTACATACCGCATCAGGAATTCCCGTTCAAACGGTCGCGCAACAACTTACCGGTCTTAAAGAACGGCACGTGCTTTTCCTCGACCTCAACACTTTCACCTGTCCTTGGGTTGCGGCCCGTGCGCGCGTCCCGTTTCTTAACAGAGAAGGCCCCAAAGCCCCGCAACTCGATCCGGTCCCCACGTGACATCGCATCCGTCACTTCGTCAAAGATCGTGTTCACAATCCGCTCTACATCGCGTTGATACAAATGCGGGTTTTCGTCGGCAATTTTCTGGATCAGCTCAGAGCGGATCATGGTTTTCCTCCCACGCTGCATCAAGGCAGCTGTCTCTATAATTAGGACAGACTATAAGAAGGTTAGACAGAAACAGGAAGGAAAAGCCTGCGGTAAGTAACGCTAAATCAGGGCAAAACCTGCTGTTCGTCCGAGATTTCAGCGCTTAAGCCATCTGAACGGCGTTCTAAAATGCCGGAGCGCGGTTTGCCCGCACCCCGATGATTCGTACTATTTTTCTTAAACAGCGCCAGCGTATTCGCCACGTGCAGGATACTCGTTGGCAATCGCAAAATCGAGTGCCCCGACAAGTTCTGAAAAGTGCGGGCGCACAAATGGCATTGTCTGAACAGAGCCATAATACAGCGTCTGTTCAGGCGTCACCATGAACAGCCCCGGCTCTGAGAACAGTGCAGGCTCTTCAATCCCGATTGAGGTTTTCCCGCGCGAGGTTGAAATGTACAGCCCCCATTCCTTGGCCACATCCAAGGGCAAATCATAGGCAAATCGCAGTTTGGAGGCGCCGATCTTGTCAGCCATGGCCTGCGCGCGTTCTTGACCGTCAGAGCTTACCGCAATCGTTTTCACACCGCGTTCCGCGAAATCATCTGCGCGCTTCTCAAGTTCAGTCAAGTAGTTGGCGCAGATAGGACAGTGCAGCCCACGATAAAAGCAGATCACTGTGCCGCGCTCGCTTGCGTCATTGGACAGATCAAATTGGCCGTGATCCAAAGTCGGCAAAGTCAAGTTGGGTGTTTTTTGGCGTGGCATCAACATATGTGATGGCTCCTTGTACGTGGGTTGGTGGTCTTGACTTGCATATAGGTGAATTTAATGACAGAAAAAGTCGGAAAAATTGATCCAAACGCCGGAAATTTGTGATGGACCGTCTCTCTGCCCTGATGTCCCGCTTTGAGTTGGTCGTCAATCTGTCTCCTGATCCAAACGCCAACTTGCAGATCCTAAGCAAGTCAAACGATGGGATTCCAACGTGCCTGCGCTTTGGAATGCGAGGGGATTTGAACCCGGAAAAGGGCATGACGCTGTTGCTGAGTGCCCAAGTGGATTGGGGTGGTGATGACAACCCGTTGCTGAGCGCCCTGCCCGCTGTCATACATTTCGATGTTCAGGAGGATGGCGAAACCAAAGCCTTGGCGGATGTGTTGATCGCAGAAAGCCGTGCGGCACGGTGTGGGTCCGGTTCGGTTCTGAACCGGCTTTGCGAAGTGTTGATCGTGCGCCTGTTGCGCGGCCAAATTGAAACGGGCGGTGTAAAAGCTGGATTACTGGGTGGGCTCGCAGATCCACGTCTGGCACGGGCGATTGTCGCCATTCACGATCGCCCAGAAGAGATCTGGCGCGTCGAAACGCTTGCCCGTGAGGCCGGTTTGTCCAGCAGCCGTTTTGCGGAACTGTTCCGTAAGGCCGTCGGGGTGACACCCCTCGCCTATCTGCGGCATTGGCGGCTGGTGCTTGCCAAGCAAGATCTTTCCCGCGGTGATCGGGTGCAAGCCGTGGCGCAACGGTATTGTTATAACTCAACCGAGGCGCTCAGCCGTGCCATCTTGCACGCCTATGGCGTCGGCCCCATGCAAATCCGCAAAAGCGCGGCCTAACGTTTAGTTGGACGCGCCAACAGCCTCGATTTCAACTGCGACCTGCATATCTGCAAACGCCCTGTATTTATACGCAATACCCGACTCGGTGCAGACTGTTTGCCACGCCTTGAATTCCCCCTGCTGCCAATTGGGATACCCGTAATATTCATCAAACACGATGATGCTGCCCGGTTTTAGTCGCGCCGCAATTGCGCGCAGCACATACAAGGCACTTTCAAACGTGTCACAGTCCACGTGGCAAAAGCGAATATCACCGGGATTGGCGTCAAGAAAAGGCGGAACCGTCGCATCAAACCAGCCTTTGTGCAGCGTCACATTTTCGCGCACCTTCGGCAGTCGTCCCCCGCGATCAAAGGTCCCTTTGGGCAAATGATACCCGGTCCAATCTTCTGCCAGCCCTTCAAAACTGTCAAATCCGTGCATGACGCCCGGATCAAAAATTCCGGCGAAATGATTGATCGACTTGCCGCGAAATACCCCGAATTCAACCAGCATTCCGTCCTTTAGAGTCGCCGCCGCCGCAGCGTAGTTCCAAAGGTTCACTCGTTTTTCAAAGATCATTGCGTCGCTAAGATGGGCTTCCGCGTAATCCGCAGATGCCACAATCGCGCGTTCCCGTAGGATTTGATAGGCGCTCAACTTGTAAGGTGCTTTTTGAAGTGTATTCAGGAACCGCTGCTCGTTCATAGATAAGACTCCAAATATGGTGCAAACGCAAACCTGAGGCCGAGCCTACCTCAACTCCTTCAAAATTGTGTAAATTTTTCGGGGACCGTGCACCCTGGCATTATTCGAATAGATCGGCCCCATCAGATGGCACAAAAAAACCGAAGCAAACGCTTTCGCTCGCTTCGGTAAATTGTCATGTAAGAGACCCTTCGTGTACAGGGCCTCCATCGCTGTCAAAAATCAGTCAGCTGCAAAGCAATAGAAGTATCCATTGCCACCGGTGCCGCGAAGATTGTCTGCAGAACAGCCACGGCTTGCGTGCGCGGCATTCCACGACGTATTCCCACCACCATGACGATCATGGTGTCCCACAGTGGCAGAGCCTTCGCCATTGGACGTCCAGTTGGAACAGGTCTTGTCGCCTTCCTGCCACGGGAAATACGCTGTGCCATCTGCTTGCGAACCGGTCAAAATGTCATGCTCGTTTGGGCTGTCGCCGCGGCCATTGATCTGGTTGCCATTTTCATCCACCGCAGTGCGGTAGTAGATGTTTGGCAAAATGTGCAACTGATCCAGATCAGCGGCAATCAACTCGCCATTTGCA
>CALHST010000260.1 GCA_938038825.1 uncultured Paracoccaceae bacterium
GGCGGCTGGACCACGGCCGTCGCCCACGACCTGCGCGCGTCGGATCGCGGGTTCTGCGTTTTGCCGATGTATCACATCAATGGTCTGTGTGTGAGCGTCATGGGCTCGCTTGTCTCGGGCGGGTCTTTGGCGGTGGTATCCAAATTCTCGGCCTCGAAGTTCTGGGCGCAGGCTGACACGGGCGGCATCACGTGGTTCTCGGTCGTCCCAACCATCATCAGCCACCTGCTGCATAACGCAGCGGAACCATCCGATGCGTGCCGCGCGCGCCTGCGCTTTGGCCGATCAGCCTCGTCCGCGCTCGCAGTGGAAACCCAATCCGCGTTTGAGGATCGCTTTGGCTTGCCCATTATCGAAACCATGGGGCTGACGGAAACTGCGGCGCAAATTCTGTCCAACCCCTTGCCGCCGGGCACGCGCAAGATCGGTTCGCCGGGCCGCGCATTTGGGTGCGAGGTTGCCATTCAGGATGTGCAATGCCAGCCTGTGCCCCACGGAACCGAAGGCGAAATTACCGTGCGCGGTGCCAATGTGATGCGCGAATATCTCAAGAACCCCGATGCCACGGCAGCAACATTCCGGAACGGCTGGCTGCGCACCGGGGATCTGGGGCAAATGGACGCCGACGGCTATGTCTTTGTGACGGGACGCCTGAAAGAGCTGATCATCAAAGGCGGCGAAAACATCGCCCCGCGCGAGATTGACGAAGCGCTTTATGCCCACCCCGACGTGATCGAAGCCGCCGCCTTTGCGCGGCCCTGCAAAACCTACGGCGAAACGGTCGAGGCCGCAGTGGCGCTAAGCGGCTCGTCCACCTTATCAGCAGACGATCTGGTTGCGTTTTGCCGTGAACGGGTCGGGGCCTTTAAATCCCCGGATACCGTACACATGCTGGCAGAACTGCCCAAAGGACCATCTGGCAAAATCCAACGGCTGAAACTTGCCGAAATTCTGTAGAATTTTTGTGCAAAACGTGACGTCATCGCGCCATTTTTTGCGAGCGCGTCGCACTGAAACAAGCATAATGCGTCGACCGGAAAAGTAACTAAGATTTTTCGGTATTTCTCAACAATCTGAGCCACTTAATCTTGAATGTTAAGTGCAGTGTGATATCTAGGTGAGCTATACTAAAGTATAGAGTTCTATACGCCAGTGTCGTCGTGTGAATGAGACCTTTGATCTATCACCAGTTGTGACGCAACCGTGACCGGAGGGTACTGTGTTAAAGCCTAGAACGATGCAAGCTGCTTTGATCGCAATTGCCGTCTTGGCAGGTGTTTCTGCGCCGTCATTCAACGCGGCGATTGCGCAAACACAAGCGTCTTCCTTGCAGGGTGATGTGGTTCTGACCATCTCGGGTGCGATTGAGAACGCGCCTGACGACGGTGCGATGGCACTGGATATGCAAGCGCTTGAAGCCTTGGGGTCAATTGAATTCGACACATCAACCATATGGATCGAAGGCAAGACACGGTTTGTGGGTACTCCGTTGCGCACAATCCTTGAACATGCCGGGGCCACAGGCGATACAATCGAAGCTGTTGCCCTGAACGACTACAAGATCGACATACCGATAGACGAGATCGGCGAGCGCTTCCCAATCGTTGCCTATAAGAAAAATGGTAAGCCGATGTCACCGCGCGGTAAGGGGCCATTGTGGATTGTTTATCCGTATGATTTTGGGCCAGTCTTTCAAACGGATGTGATATACTCGCGGTCGATATGGCAACTGAACAGGATTGCTGTCAAAGACTGACCGCCGGGAGGGCAAAGCATACATTTATGGATATGCGGTCCGTCAAAAATTTGGCAGTGCCAATGGCCATTGTTGTCGTTGGCGTTGCCCTGCTGATTACGCTCTTTTTGTCGATCACTGGACGTCTGGACGAATTGCGCAGTTCGAACTCGGACAATTTGACGTGGTCTTTGACGCAGGTGGAAGTCGATGTTCTAAAGCTGCAAGCAGCAGCGCGCGAATTGCGCACCAATCCAGATGCCTCTTTGGGCGACCTGCGCCGCCGGTTTAACAATGCCTATAGCCGCTCTGAAAACCTGGCAACCAGCCCTGTGTTTGCCCCGATGCGATCTGCGCCGGATTTCGCAGATCAGATCACTGTGTTGCGCGATTGTTTCAACAAACTTGCCGCGATCATCGACAGTTCCGAAGAAAACGTGCGGGAAAACCTGCCCGAGGTCGACGCGCTGATCCGCACCTTGTTAAAAGACGCACGTGATGCCTCGTTAACGGGGATCAAACTTACGTCTGCAGCGTCGGACAGGGATCGCACGTCCTTGCGTCAATTATTGGTTGCCGCTGAGGTGGTCAGTGCTTTGGTCATTATTCTGCTGATGTCGGCATTGGTCTTCATCTTCCGGCAATGGCGCAATAGTCGACGGGTGTCGGAACAGGCGCAACGGGCGAACGTGCGGCTGAGTTCCACAGTGGATGTGTCTTTGGACGCAATTGTGATCGCAGACCTGAATGGCACAATCGTTGACTTCAACGAGGCTGCGGAAGGGGTGTTTGGGTATACCAAGGCACAGGCCGTTGGTTCGCAAATGTCAGAATTGATCATACCCAAACAACATCGCGAGGCCCATGCCGCAGGGATGGCACGCATCAATCGCACCGGCGAAAGAAACATGGTTGGTCGTGGCCGTTTCGAAATGACCGCTTTGCGGCAATCGGGACAAGAATTTCCTGTCGAAATTTCGATTGGGCAAGCGGAAGATGATCGTGGCGCAATCTTCATTGCGTATCTGCGTGACATCACCGCGCGCAAAGACGTGCAAAAGAACCTGGAACATGCGCGCGATGAAGCGGTGCGGGCAGAAGCTGCGAAGTCTAATTTCCTTGCGGTCATGAGCCACGAAATGCGCACGCCCCTGAACGGGATTTTCGGCGCTGTCGAACTGCTGAAAGCAACACCGCTGACAGAACATCAGGCCAATTATCTGGATATCGCACAGCAATCCGGGGACATCTTGTTGCATCACGTGAACAACGTGCTGGACGTCACCCGTATGGACGAAGGCAAATTGGAACTGGTGCCGCACCAATTCGAAATCGCCCAATTCTTCCGGGATATTGTGGCCTTCAACACACCCACGGCTCAGCTTAAAGGAAACGTGCTGGTCGCGGACATTGCGGATTTGGGCCGCGAAACTGTGTTGGTGGACCGGCATCGGTTACGCCAGATCCTGTATAACTTGATCGGCAATGCGGTGAAGTTCACGGAAAATGGCCGCATCACCGTGTCCGCCACGTTGGATTCGGTTGAAGAAGACACAGCGCATCTGGTCTTTTCGGTCAAAGACACCGGCATCGGCATTCCCTTGGACGAACAAGACAAAGTGTTTGATCGCTTCTTTACCCGCAACGGCTCTTATGACCGCATGGCGCCGGGGGCGGGGCTTGGATTGACCATCTGTAAAGAACTGGTGGGGCTTATGAATGGAACCATTTTGTTGGACAGCGTTCCAGGGCATGGCAGTACGTTTGATGTGTGTATTCCGGTTCAATTGGGTCTGCCAGAAACCGAGACGCCATCTGTGGACATGGTGGATGCCCCAAACACCCTTGCCGGGGCGCGCATTCTTTTGGTGGAAGATAACGAAATCAACCGCATCATTGTGCGCCAAATGCTCAAAGCCCGAGACCTGATTGTGACCGAAGTCAATGACGGGGCTGCGGCCGTTGCCATTGCCAAACGGACAGCGTTTGACGCGATCCTGATGGATATCAGTATGCCTGTGATGAACGGGGTCGATGCAACCAAAGCCATTCGCGCCACCAGCACCTTGAACGCCCATACCCCCATCATTGCGCTTACAGCCCACGCCGAAAGTGCCGAAGTGGACCGTTTCATGCAGGCTGGTATGGCGCAATGCCTGACGAAACCCATGTCTCAATCGCACCTCATGAACGTGCTCAGTGTTCAACTCAGCGCAAAACCACTGATTGCGCCGGTAACACCACAACCCGCGCCAACAACGGATGTGTTGAATGCCGAGACCCTGAATGATCTTGTCGCGTCATTTGATCAGGCCCGACTCGAGAAGATGGTGCGTGTTTTCGAAGACGAGGTGGCCAATCTGTTTGGCTTTGCATCGGGATTTCTGGGGCCTGACGATTTCGTTTCCTTGGCTGAAATGGCACATAAATCCGTCGGGTCTGCTGGAATGATGGGGGCGTCTGCCCTGCACAAGGCCCTGCGCGGAATGGAAGACGCCGCGTCAACAGGGTCGCCTCCCGGCATACAGGCCGCATTGGACAACGCTCAAAACGTATGGCCGGACACTTTGGCTGCGTTGCAAAAAGCAATTCGTGGCTATCCTGTTCACCAGTCATAGCACGCGTTTTGCATAAGGTGATCGTTTAAAAATGGTGTGTAAATTTATGAAAAATATAAGTAAAATCTAACCGCGGCATTCGGATATCAAGCCTATCCAAACGGGCGGCGAATTCTCCCATTGCGTCAAATATTTTTGTGCAATTTGCCGCTAAGCTTGGCTTATCGGTCGCACGCCGACTGCAAATAACAGATGGTTGGGAACCCTCCACGTCGATCCGCCCGATCGTTTTTTGCTTTTGTCGTAGATCCGGGCTTTTGCCGCCTTTCCGGCGAAGTCTTCCCAAGTCAGCCGCCTTGCTCATTGGTGGCCAAAGCCTGTCCCGATACACCATGACACAACTGTGTTGGGGCAGGCCGTGCCTGACGACAAAATTGCAAAGGGCGTGTTTTCAGAACAGCTGTTGTTCTTTGGCGATCATCGCCGCGTGGGTTCTGTTCTTGGCATCCAGTTTGCGGCACAGGTTCTTGACATGCAGTTTGATGGTGACCTCTTGCAAACTCACCTCGCGGGCGATTTCCTTGTTGGCAAGCCCGCGGGTCAAACATTCCAAAACCTGCATTTCCCGGTCTGTCAGCAGATCCTTCAACGGATGCGCCGAGACGCTTTCTTCCTGCGTCATAAAGGCGATAGGGGCATATTGTTCCCCCATCGACATAAATTTGATGGCGTTGATCAGGGATTTCCCGGAAACTGTTTTGGGCAAAAATCCGGCTGCGCCCATGTCCAAAGCCGCTTCGGCAATGGATTTGTCGGCCGTCCCGGAAATCAACGCGACCGGGCGCGGGTGCACAACCTCCATCACATCTGTCAGTCCCTTCAGCCCGTTCATGCCGGGCATTTGATAGTCCAACAGCACAAGGTCAAACGGCTCATGAGCCTTTAGCGCATGATGCACACCGGGCAGATCCGCACATTGCACAACGCTATAGCCGTCTTCATTTTCGATAAATGCGGCAATGGTGTCGCGCACCAGTTCATGGTCATCTGCCAATAATATTCGCATACCACCCCGGGCTTCCCATTCAGTGTGCCTATGGAAGCCAACTTATAAGGGAATAACAAGCGTTAATCGTTACATCTCGGGGTTTTCGTGCCTGTATTTTGTCAGAATGACAAGGTGGCATTTATCGCCCGCTTCCAGTCTGCGTATTTCTGATCGCGGATTTCCGGGGCAAGATCAGGTGCAAATTGACGATCCAAGGCCCAGCTTTTGGCGAATTCGTCTTGTCCTGGGTAAAAACCAGTCTTCATGCCTGCCAGCCAGGCCGCACCAAGTGCTGTCGTTTCCAACACGGTCGGGCGATCCACGGGGGCGCCGATGATGTCTGACAGGAATTGCATGGCCCAGTTTGATGCGCTCATCCCGCCATCGACGCGCAATACTTGTTCGGACCCCGTGGACCCCATGTCCGCCTGCATCGCTTCCAGCAAATCGCGGGTTTGATACCCGACGCTTTCCAAAGCGGCCTTGGCGAATTCTTCCGGGCCCGAATTGCGTGTCAGCCCAAAAACCGCACCCCGGCAATTTGGGTTCCAATAGGGCGCCCCTAGTCCTGTGAAGGCCGGGACAAGGAATACGCCTTGCGACGGATCAGCCTTTTCTGCCAGACCTTGCGTTTCAGACGCTTCGCGGATGATCTTCAACCCGTCGCGCAGCCACTGCACCACGGCACCCGCCACAAAGATCGACCCTTCCAGCGCATAGGTTGGCTTGCCATCCAACTGATAGGCAATGGTGGTCAGCATCCTGTTCTTGGACACAACGGGTGTATCCCCTGTGTTCAGCAGCGCAAAGCATCCCGTGCCATAGGTCGATTTCAACATTCCGGGCTGAAAACACGCTTGCCCAATGGTGGCGGCCTGCTGGTCACCGGCCACGCCCGAAATTGGGATGGCGCGGCCAAACAGATCTGGTCGCGACTGCCCAAACTCAGCGGCGCTGTCATGCACCTCAGGCAGCATTTGCATTGGGATATCAAACAGTTCGCAGATGGTTTTGCTCCACCGGCCTTTGCGGATGTCATATAACATCGTGCGCGCCGCATTGGTGGCGTCTGTCACATGGCGCGCACCGCCCGTGAGCTTCCAGATGATATAGCTGTCCACGGTCCCGAACAGCAGGTCGCCATTGCGCGCCTGCTCGCGCGCACCGTCCACATGATCCAGAATCCACTTCAACTTGGTGGCCGAAAAGTAGGGATCGACCAACAACCCCGTGCGATCGGTGAACATATCGCCATGCCCGGCATCCCGCAGCGTCTGACAATAATCTGCCGTGCGCCGGTCCTGCCAGACAATGGCGTTATAGATCGCCTCGCCAGTATTTTTGTTCCACACAACAGTGGTTTCACGTTGATTGGTGATCCCGATGGACACAATGTCCTCGCCGCTGACTCCTGCGCGTTCCATCACTTCGCGGCAGGTCCCGGCTGTGGTCACCCACAGATCCTTGGGATCGTGTTCCACCCAGCCCGAATGTGGGAAATGCTGGGGAAACTCCTCTTGCGCGGATGCTGTTGGGGTCAGGCTCTCATCAAAAAGTATGGCCCGTGTTGATGTGGTCCCTTGGTCGATGGACAGGACATATTTCATAGCAATTTCCCCCTTGGTCGTCTTTTAGTGTGTAGCTGTCGGCAAGCCTAAGGCAATCCGGTTATCCATCCAAAGATCAAGTGCCGCAATTTCTTTGGCACTCATGCGCAAACCCAACTTGCTGCGCCGCCAGACCACGTCTTCGGCAGTGCGGGCATATTCTTTGTCCATCATCCAAACCACTTCGGCTTGTGTCAGGTTAGACCCAAAGTTCTGCCCCAATTCTTCGGCCTCACCCGCTTCGCCAAGAACCTGCATGGCGTGCGTTCCATAGGCACGGAACAACCGTCGGGCCCAGCGTTCATCCAAAAACCGGTACTGATCGCGCAACTGGCCGATCTGGTCTTCGACGGCGTCCACAGGGAAATCTCCGCCGGGCAGGGGCACGCCTGCGGTCCAGTCGTCCTTGAGATCGGGAAAGACCGTGCCGATCTTGGCCATCGCGTTTTCCGCGAGACGGCGATAGGTGGTGATCTTGCCGCCAAAAATGTTCAAAACCGGCGCGCCCCGACTTTCATCCAAGGCCAACACATATTCCCGCGTGGCAGCCGTGGCACTGGATGCCCCGTCATCATACAACGGACGTACCCCGGAATAGGTCCACACCACATCCTCTTTTGAAATCGGCTCTTTCAGATAGGTGTTGATAAAGGTGATCAGGTAATCCCGCTCTTCCGGCGTGCATTCCGGCTTTTCCGCTGCATTGGTGTGTTCTGCGTCTGTCGTGCCGATCAGGGTAAAGTCCGTTTCGTACGGAATGGCAAAGATAATGCGCCCATCGGTGCCTTGAAAGAAATAGCATTTATCATGGTTAAACAGGCGTTTGGTGACAATGTGACTGCCCCGAACAAGGCGCACATCGCCTTGCTGATTGCTTTTCAGCGTCTGGCGCAGCACGTCCCCAACCCAAGGCCCTGCCGCATTCACAACCATCTTGGCTGTAACCTGTGACGTGTCGCCATGCTCTGTGTTCCTAAGGGATACGGTCCACATGCCATCCGCGACATCCGCTGCGATCACCTTTTCACGGTGGCGAATATGCGCGCCTCTGGCCTCGGCGTCGCGGGCATTCAGAATAACCAAACGGGAATCTTCCACCCAGCAGTCAGAGTATTCATAAGCCTTCTTAAACATGTTTTTGATCGGCACCCCTTCGGGAGAGTCGGTCAGATCCACGCGCGACGTGCCGGGCAGAACCTTGCGGGTGCCCAACGTGTCATAAAGAAACAAACCCAACCGGATAAGCCATGCGGGGCGGCGCCCCTTCATCCATGGCATCACAGTGCTGAGCAGTTTTGATGTCGGCGTCGTGTTATCGAACCGCATGGAGTCGTGATACGGAATCATAAAGCGCATCGGCCAGGAAATATGTGGCATCGCCTTCAACAGCGTTTCGCGTTCAATCAATGCTTCGCGGACCAGGCGGAATTCGAAATATTCCAGATAGCGCAAGCCGCCATGAAACAGCTTTGTCGAGGCATTGGACGTGGCCGACGCGATATCGTTCATCTCAACCAAGCAGACCTTCAAACCACGGCCCGCCGCATCGCGCGCAATGCCGCAGCCATTAATGCCCCCGCCGATTACCAAAAGATCATAGTCCGCAGCCATGGCTTCCTCCTGCATCTTGTGACGCAGTTATGGCCGAAAGTGATACGCAGGTGAAGGTGTAAATGTTCGTTTTCTTTCGAATTTTAAACGTCTTGATTTTGTTGATAAAACATTAATGTTCTTGGATGCAGGCGGGTTTATCCTTGCGCACCCGCATGCGTATCAGGCAGTGTTCGCGCAGAATCGCGCAAATACGAACATGGACAACCCCGTGAACCAAACGTTTCGCAAACCGGAAATCATCGACATGGCGCGCCGCGATGGCAAAGTCACTGTGGATGGTTTGGTGACCCATTTTGGCGTGACGCCCCAGACGATCCGCCGCGATTTGACAGAGCTTGCCGAGGCAGGGCAGTTGGATCGGGTCCATGGCGGCGCTGTGCTGCCATCCACCACGCAAAACATCGGATATCAGGACCGGCGCGCGCTGAACCAAACGGCGAAAGTCGATATCGCGCGGGCATGTGCAGCCCAAATTCCCAATGATTGTTCGCTTTTTATGAATATCGGCACCACAACTGAAGCTGTGGCGGCGCAATTGACGCAGCATGAGGGGCTTCTGGTGGTCACCAACAACATCAATATCGCGTTGATTTTGGCGGATAATCCAAATGTCGAAGTGATTGTCACGGGTGGCAATTTACGGCGCAGCGATGGGGGGCTGATTGGGGATCTGGCCTCGCGTGCGATTGAACAATTTCGCTTTGATTTTGCAGTGATCGGGTGTTCTGCGCTGCACGAAGACGGGGATATTCTGGATTTCGATATTCAGGAAGTCGGGGTCAGCAAATCCATCATTGCGCAAAGCGATGCGGTTTTTCTTGTGGCGGACCATTCCAAATTTGAACGCAAAGCGCCTGCGCGCATCGCGTCACTGGCCGAGGTTGATATCTTCTTCACCGACCAATCGCCACCGCCACCCTGTTTGGACTTTTGCGCAAACCACGGCACGGCCATCACCCAAACGGCGCCGTAACGCCGCGATTTTACCAGCTGCGCTGTGCCAAGGTGTTCAGGTTTTCGATCCGCTCAAGGTTCACAACCGTCGACAGCATAATGCGTTCGTGGCTCCAATCCGCAGGACGGGCGAGGGACATCGCACCTGCCAGAATGCAAGCCGCAAGACCAAGCGATAAGACAGCGCCGATCCACCGACGATCCCGTGCGGGCGCATCCAGATCTTGTGCAATCTCAAGGATCCGCGATTTCAGCATGGATTGCCGCCCACGCCATGGCAACGCGCGCCCCAGCAAGGGCACGCCAAAGGCGTTGGGATTGGCCCCATGATTGGCCCCATGGTTGGCCATGCCCCGTTGCGCGATGTTCAAAAGCCGCGTGGTATAGCTGTGCGCATCAAAGCGCCCCTTTGCCAAATAGGCCCGGTCACAGGACAACTCTCCCAATTTGCGCAAACGACCCGACACATACCAGTAGCCGGGATTCAAAACAAACAGGGGGGAAACCAAGGACAGCAGAACCTCGGCATCCACATCCCCTTGTCGGATGTGCTGCAATTCATGCCCCAAGGACATGCGCAACGTGCCGGGATCCATCACCATGGATTGGGGCACCACCACATAGTACCGCCATAAACCCCGCGTCGAAAACGGCACTGTCACACTTGGGGACACCACAATCCGGGTCCAGCGAGTGCGCCGCAATACCCAGCCGCCGCGCACCGCACGCATGATCCGCGCGACATTCATGGCCAAATAGCCGATCCGCAACAGGGCTGCGATGACAACACAGGCCACAATCGTTTGCGCCAGCACAGACGTGCCCGATGACAGGGCACTCACCCAATTGGCACGGGTGTCCACAAAAGCGCTCATCTCCATCGCAGTGATCGAAATATTGCCCTTAAGATACTGCGCCACAATGGCGTCCGTCACATTCATCTGCGCCGCATAAGGCACGGTCATCAGAAACGGCAGCATCAAAGGCAAGACCAGCACGCTTAAGCAGGCGGCAAAGCCCAACCGTCGGCGGGTCGTAAAATGTCGTCGCTGCCCAAGGGCTGCGAAGAAAAGCTCAAAAAGTGCAAACATCATCGCGGCCATCAGAACCATGAGCTGGATCCAGACCGTCCCCCCTACGATGTCATGGACTGTCATCCCCTTTGATCCTTGTATCAATGATGTCCCTGATTTCCTGGATCATGTCATCCGTCAGCTCTGCATCATCCACCAGTCGCGCCACCAGCGCAGTTGGGGTTCCTCCGAAGAGAGCATTAGACAAGTTCTTCAAAGAGCGACCTTCATAATCGCCTTTGTTCAGCGTCGGAAAATAGTGCAAGGCACGGTCCTTCCGCTCGGACTTTACATAGCCCTTATCGTCCAGAATCTTCATAATAGTCGCGACCGAGGTATAGGCGCGCTTGCCCCCATCCTGAGGCAACTTGGCCATTATATCGCGAACAGAACCCGAGCCGATCGACCAAAGGGCGATCATGAACTCAAGTTCAACATCGGTTAACATATCACTGCGTCGACGCGCCACAACTAGCACCTCAAATACGGTTGAAAACTATAGAATTAGTAGGGTGCGGGAAGGCAGAGTAAAAGTCAATAAAAGACGCCAAGTTTTGCGCAATTTCACGCATGTCGGGTCTTGTGTTGCCGCGCTTGGCTTGACGCGAACGCGCGCCCCATCTTGTGCACGCAAAGTTGAACACCACTCAGCTTGCGCATTCTGCTCAGACACCTTTTATCAGGCGGGTTTAGTCAAGGACCAACCACATGCCCAAAGCCGTTCTCTATCGTATGGATTTACCCAATTATACCTGTGGGTATGGCACGGCTGCGCGGGATCGCTTGCAGCAGGCCGGGTTTGAGATTGAAGAGCACGTCTTGCGCACACGACGTGAAACAGACGCGTTCAAAGACAAGCATCACATCACGACAACACCGCTGATTTTCATTGACGGGCAGAAAATCGGGGGCTTTACCGATCTGTGCCGACACCTCAACGCGCAAAAGCCCAAAAAGAAACGCTTTTGGCAAAAGTAACAGGCCCGCGGGTCACCAACGGGCCTGCCTAGTCGCCACTGTTCACACTTTCCAAAAACAGAACACACCCCATCCGATTGACAGCGCCAGCGGTCCCCACAAGGGCATCCCGATCAGGCCCAACCATGCCAGAAAGATATAGCTGGTTCCCAAAAGGGACAGGAACAAGCGGTCTCCGCGCGTGGTTGTCAGGCCCAACACACCTTTGCGCTCATCGCCGCCAGGGTGGCGTACTTCGATCACGCACAGGATTGCTATTGCACTGAAAATCCCGATGAAAACTAGGGCCGTGGGCCACGTCCATGCCATCCATGTCAGCATCTTACACTCTCCCCATCGCGAAGCCCTTCGCGATGTAATTTCGAACAAAGTAAATCACGATGGCGCCGGGAATGATCGTCAATGTCCCGGCAGCGGCCAGCAAGCCCAATTCATACCCAGCGCTTGATGCGGTTTTGGTCATCGTCGCGGCAATGGGTTTGGCCTCCACCGCCGTTAACGTCTTGGCCAGCAGCAGTTCCACCCACGAGAACATGAAACAGAAAAACGCCGCCACACCCACACCCGCTTTGATGGTCGGGATAAAGATCGTCATGAAAAAGCGGGGAAAGGAATACCCATCGACATAAGCCGTTTCGTCCAGCTCTTTGGGAACCCCGCCCATGAAGCCTTCCAAAATCCACACTGCAAGGGGGATGTTGAACAGGCAATGCGCCAAGGCCACCGCAAGATGTGTGTCAAAGATGCCCACAGCCGAATAAAGCTGAAAGAAAGGCAGGGCAAACACCGCCGCCGGTGCCATCCGGTTGGTGAGCAGCCAGAAGAACAATTGCTTGTCCCCCAGAAACCGATAACGCGAAAATGCATAGGCCGCGGGCAAGGCGACAGACACCGAAATCACCGTGTTCAGTGACACATAGATGATCGAGTTGATGTATCCCCAATACCACGTCGGATCGGTAAAGATCGTCCGGTACGCATCCAGCGTGAACGTCTGCGGAAACAGCGAGAACCCGGCCAAGATCTCGTTTGTGGTCTTGAAGCTCATCGCGACAAGCCAATAGATCGGCAGCATCAGGAAAATGATGTAGATAATGGGAACGAGTGAGCGTTTTTGCATCGTGCCCTCCTTAGTTCAGGTCGTCTTTGGTCATCAGCGTATAGAACAGCCAAGACACCAAAAGCGTGATTGCGAAATAGATCAGGGACATCGCAGCCGCAGGGCCAAGGTCAAACTGACCCAACGCGATTTTCACCAGATCAATGGATAACAAGGTGGTCGAATTGCCCGGACCGCCGCCGGTCAGAACAAAGGGTTCTGTGTAGATGTTAAAGCTGTCCATGAACCGCAACAGAATGGCGATGGTCAGCACGTTTTTCATCTTGGGCAGTTGGATATAGCGGAACACAGACCAGTTAGAGGCCCCGTCAATCTTGGCCGCTTGGTAATAGGCATCCGGGATCGAAACCAGCCCCGCATAGGCCAGCAGCACGACCAGCGATGTCCAGTGCCACACATCCATGGTGATGATGGTCACCCAGGCCGCAAACGGGTTTTGGGTCATGTCGTAGTCAATGCCCAGTGTATGGTTCAGGAAGTATCCCAGCAGGCCAATGTCGGGCAGCGCAAAGATATTCCACATCGCGCCCACCACGTTCCACGGGATCAGCATCGGCAAGGCCATCAGCACCAGACACACAGACACCCAAGGGCCAGACCGGGGCATCGACAGCGCAATCGCCACGCCCAAAGGCACCTCGATAATCAGGATCAGGAAGGTGAACAGGAACTGACGCCCCAACGCTGCGTGAAAGCGTTCGGATCGCAGGATCTGTTCGAACCATGTCAGGCCCTCCCAGAAAAACTGATTGTTCCCAAAGGTTTCCTGCACCGAGTAATTGACCACTGTCATCATCGGGATCAGGGCATTGAACGCCACAAGCGCCAGCACGGGCAGAACAAAGAACCATGCCTTTTGATTTTCGGTTTTCATGAGATGTGTCCTTTTATGCGCCGGGCTGGGTTGCAAGCCAGCCATCCGCATAGACGCGGGTCTGTGATGGTTTGAATTGCAGATGCACAGCGTCCCCAGTGTTGGGGATCGCACCATTCATGATCGCGGCGACTTTTGTGTCGCCAGCCATGGTTTCCACAACATGGTGACGCCCCACATCCGACACTTTGGTCACACGGGCTGGAACGCCACTGTTTGACAGCGTGACAAATTCCGGGCGCACGCCAATTTCGACCGCGCCTTTGGTGCCTGTCGTGACCGCGCCTTCCAGCGTGATGTTTTGATCTTGGAAAAACGCGCCGCCATCACGCAACGTGGCAGGCAGCAGGTTCATCCCCGGAGAGCCGATGAAATGGCCCACAAAGGTATGGGTGGGGCGCTCGAACAGCTCTACCGGGGTGCCGATCTGCACCACTTCGCCGTCTTGCATCACCACCACCTTGTCCGCAAAGGTCAGGGCCTCGGTCTGGTCATGGGTCACATAGATCATGGTGCGCCCCACGCGCTGATGCAGTTCTTTCAGCTTAGAGCGCAGTTTCCATTTCAGATGGGGGTCGATGACGGTCAGCGGTTCATCGAACATGACGACATTTACGTCGTCGCGCACCAATCCGCGCCCCATCGAGATCTTTTGCTTGTTGTCCGGCGACAGGCCCGCTGCACGGCGATCCAGCATGTCACTCACTTCCAGCATCTCGGCAATTTCCGCGACACGCCTTGCAATTGTGCCCGCGTCCACGCCGCGGTTTTTCAGTGGAAAGGACAGGTTTTCGCGTACCGTCATCGTGTCGTAAATCACCGGGAACTGAAACACCTGCGCAATGTTGCGCTGATCCGGTGTGCGTTGGGTGACATCCTGATCGTCAAACAGGACGTGTCCTTCTGACGGCACCAACAGCCCCGATATGATATTCAGCAGGGTGGATTTGCCACAACCCGAAGGCCCCAACAGCGCATAAGCGCCCCCATCAGCCCAATCGACATCCACTTCTTTCAGCGCATAGTCTTCTGGCCCCGACGGGTTTGGCATATAGGAATGCCTTAAGTTCTTAAGTGTAATTTTTGCCATTGTCCCAGTGCCTTATGCTGCGCGCGAGCCATCCGGCCCAAAGTAAAGACACGCAGCCGCGTCCATGTAAAACGTGTGATCTTCACCGATCTGATAGGGGTGCGTGCCATGGGCGAGCGACACCCAGCCATGCCCCTGAAAGTCGAAATGGGCCGAACTTTCTGACCCGCTGAGTTCGGTCACGCCAATCCGTCCCGTCAGCGGCACGGTGGCCGTGTCGGACGCATTCGGCAGAATATGGTTTGGGCGGATCGCAACAGTATACTCACCATCACGCAGACCTGCCGCATCGCCCGTCGCGTCCCACGCGATGTTTCCCATGCGCAAGGTATTGCCTTGCTTGGACATGGGGGCGTGGTTGATCGGTGGGTTCGAAAAGATTTGTGCGGCAGTCAACGTGTCGGGGGCGCGGTACAAGTCTGCCGTTGGACCATATTGCGCAACGCGCCCGTCGATCATCAGCGCGGTTTTGCCGCCCAACAAAAGCGCCTCTTCCGGCTCGGACGTGGCATACACCACAACGGCCCCGCGTCCCGCAAACAGCTCTGGCAGCAGCTCGCGCAATTCTTCGCGCAGCTTGTAATCCAGGTTCGCCAACGGTTCGTCCAGAAACACCGCCTGACTGTCTTTGGCGATGGCGCGCGCAAGGGCGCAGCGCTGTTGCTGGCCCCCTGATAACTCATGCGGGCGCCGCTTGAGCATGGGCGACAGCTTCAGGATATCCGCCGCCTCTTGCACCCGGTCTTCGATTTCGGATTTCGCCATTCTCGCCACCCGCAAAGGTGATGCGATATTGTCGTAAACCGTCATATGCGGATAGTTTACGAAGAACTGATGCACCAGACTGATGCGCCGTTGTTGCGTGGTCAGCTTGGTGACATCCGTGCCGTCCATCTCGATCTGACCTGCGGCAATGGGATCCAGCCCCGCCATCATTTTGATCAGAGAGGTCTTGCCAGCCCCGGTTTCGCCTAACAGCACATTAAAGTGTCCGGTATCCAGCGTAAGCGATGTCGGTTTGATATGCGTCACACCGCGCACCACCTTGGTGATGTCTTTGATTACGAGTGCCATTCCCTGCACCTTACCTTTGAAAAGAAATGCCGCGTTCCCCGTGCGGGCAAAAGCTGGGACCCGAGGAAAGGGCCCCAGCGGTGGGCAGGCGAGGGGAGATCGCCGCCAGCCCTGTTGTGTTTAACGGATCACTGCTGCCAGCGGGCAACCAATTCGTCATAGTTGACGGTTTCGCCCTGTGGCTTCTCGTTGTCCAATTTCGGCTTTGCACCGCCATTGGCAAACCAGAATTCCGCGTCCTTTTCTTCGTTCAGACGGGGACCACAGCCACCATAGACATTGGCACCCTCATCCGCGCGCTGCATCCGCGCCATGGTGATGTCCATTTCTTCGGCCAAGCGATCCATCGCTTCTTGCGGCGTAAAGGCACCCGAGTTCACGTCACCAATTTGCTGCCACCAGATTTGGGCCAGCTTTGGATAATCAGGAACGTTCACACCGGTTGGCGACCATGCCACCCGATCCGGCGAGCGGTAGAATTCCACCAGACCACCCAATTTCGGGGCACGCTCTGTGAAGCTCTCGTGATTGACCGAACTGTCACGGATGAAGGTCAGACCCACGTGGGATTTCTTCACGTCAACCGTTTTGGATGTGACGAACTGTGCGTACAACCATGCCGCTTGGGCGCGATCTTCTGGTGTGGATTTCAGGAAGGTCCAAGACCCCACATCCTGATAGCCAACCTTCTGACCTTTTTCCCAGTATGGGCCATGTGGGCTTGGGGCCATCCGCCAAAGCGGCGTGCCTTCGTCATCCACTGTGTTGTTGCCTTCGGATTTTGGCTTCACCATGTCGGCCGTAAACGCTGTGTACCAGAAGATCTGCTGGGCCACGTTGCCTTGGCTAAGTGCTGGCAGCGACTGATAAAAGTCAAACGACGCCGCACCCGGAGGCGCGTATTTGCGCAGCCATTCGTCCCATTTTCGGATCGCATAGACCGCAGCAGGGCCGTTCGCTGCACCACCCCGCGTGACACTCGCACCCGATGGGTTGCATGATCCCGCTTCCATACGGATGCCCCATTCGTCGATTGGAATGCCGTTTGGCTCACCCTTGGAACCCGCACCCGCCATCGACAGCCACGCATCCGTCATCCGCCAACCCAAGTCGGGCGCGCGT
>CALHST010000261.1 GCA_938038825.1 uncultured Paracoccaceae bacterium
GCCGGTTTTCATGCCATCCCGCAGCACGACGTCAGCCTTTAGAAATTTGGATTGCGCCGCATCAAACAGCAACCGCGCGCCGTCAACCACAGCCTTCGAAGCGCCCGTCGTTGCCGCCACTGGCGGCACCTGCTCGGGCGGAGTCGTTGCGTTGACGGACCACACTGTGATTTCGATGTCCATGCCAGCGACTGCGCGCCCAAAGAGTTTCGTGTAATCTTCGATAAACCGCGCTTCGAACGTGGCGGCATCGGGGTTCATCGCTTGGTCTTCGCTCAGGTCAATCGGGATTTCCCAACCTTGACCGGTATAGCGCATATAGACTTTGAATTCGGACAAGATCGGGCTGACATCATCACAGGTGCGCACGAAACCCGTGGCTTCCGCCTTAAGGTCCGTCAACAAGGATTTGATGACCGCTGGGTCAAAGTCCGACAGCTTCATGTAAACGGACCGGTTGGCTTCAAAACTGAACGGCGCACGCAAAAAGCCGATGGCCGACCCGACCCCTGCCCCCGGTGGGATCAACAGGCGATCCACCCCAAGTTTTTCGCATAAGCGACCGGCATGCAACGGGGCCGCACCGCCAAAGGCGATCATGGTGTATTCAGACAGGTCTTCGCCATTTTCCACCGCATGCACGCGGGCCGCGTTGGCCATGTTTTCGTCAACCACTTCGGCCACACCAAAGGCGGATTCAACCGCGTCCATGTCCAGCGTGTTCCCGACATGATTGCTCAGCGCAGATTTGGACTGATCCGGGTGCAACTGGATCGACCCACCCGCGAAATTATCCGGGTCCAGCTTGCCCAACACAAGGTCGGCATCTGTCACACCGGGACGTTCCCCGCCGCGTCCGTAACAGGCCGGACCGGGTTCGGATCCCGCACTTTCCGGACCCACGCGGATCTGACGCATCGCGTCGACATGGGCCAAAGACCCGCCGCCTGCGCCAATCTCGACCATGTCGATCACCGGGATCGAAATCGGCATGCCCGACCCTTTCTTGAACCGATAGGTGCGCGCGACCTCAAACACCCGCGCCGTTTTCGGCGTTTGGTTCTTGATCAGGCAAATCTTGGCCGTGGTGCCGCCCATGTCGAAAGACAGAACCTTGTCCAAGCCATAACGCGCGGCGATGTTGGCTGCGAACACCGCCCCGCCTGCGGGGCCGGATTCCACCAAACGCACCGGAAAGTCAGCCGCGTTCTGGATCGAGATAATCCCACCGCCCGAATGCATCAGGAAGATACGACAACGCACGCCTTCGCCCTTCAAGCGATCTTCAAGACGGCCCAAATACGACGCCATTAGTGGTTTGATATAGGCGTTCGCGACAACCGTGTTGAACCGTTCATATTCCCGCATTTGCGGGCTGACTTCAGAGGAAATCGACACAGACACGTCTGGCAGCTTTTCGGCCAAAACATCCCGGATCATCTGCTCGTGCTTGGGGTTCAGGTAGGAATGGATCAGCCCCACTGCGACCGATTCAAACCCGGCCACTGCGATTTGATCCACGACGGCTTCAACTTCGGCCCGAGCCAGATCGACCATGATCTCGCCCTTGGCATTCACACGTTCATTCACGGTAAACCGCATCTGACGCGGCAACAAAGGGTCCGGCAGGTTGAGGTTCAGATCATATTGTTCAAACCGGCTTTCTGTGCGCATCTCGATCACATCGCGGAAACCTTGCGTGGTGATCAACGCTGTCTTGGCGCCCCGCCGTTCAATCAGCGCGTTGGTGGCAAGCGTTGTACCGTGAATGATCTGGCTGACTTGGGACGGGTCCACCCTAGCCTTTTGCAGGACCTGATGCATTCCTTCGATGATCGCGTTTTCCGGGGCGGCATAGGTTGTCAGGACTTTGGTGGAAAACAACGCCGCGCCTTTTTCCAACACCACATCGGTAAACGTCCCGCCGATATCCACGCCAAGTCGGATCGAATCCATGACCAATGTCCCTTTGATTGCTTGCGGGCATTAGATCGGATTTTACAGGAGAGTAAAAATTAATTGTTTTTCTTGGGGTGATAAATTTTTTGCATCAGGTGTCCGTTTGCGCATGTCGCACCGCCATCTCGGCAGCCGCCGCAACAAACAAGGGCATTTTGTCAGCGTCATACAGGGCGGCAAACTTAAGCGGGTCGGGTTCCCAACCCATGTCCAATTCAGTCAGCAAACCGCTGGTGATGTGCGGCTGATAGATCTGGCGGGGAAGCAATGTGATGCCCATGCCATCCACGGCCATATGCAGACAAGCGGTCAGACTGTTGGAATGCACGATCTGATCCACAGGCAGTTTTCGCGCCTGCGCAAATTCTGCCAAAGCAATCGAGGCATTGGCATGCCGGGCATGCGTCAGCACAGGTTTGGCAAACACCTCTGCCCATTTTGGTTTTGGCCCCAAATCAGCGGCCACATCCGGCGTCGCCACCCAGCCATAGCGATGACTGGCCAAAGGCGTTTTCCGAAAGGGTGACCCGTTGGGCGCATCATTCAGAATGGCCAAATCCAGTTGGTCTGCGGCGAGATCCTTCATCACGTCGGCGGATAGGTTCACAGTCAACTCGACCCGGATCGACGGGTAGATAGTGCGGAACTCTCGCAGGAACTGATGCAGCCATGTGGCCGCGACAAGTTCGGTCACACCCAAACGCATACGCTCTGCGATGGCGGCGCGCTGGCCTGCTACGTCCAGCATGGTTTCCGCGGCGCGCAACACCGATCGGGCGGCTACCAGAAGTTCGGCCCCTTTTTCCGTCAGGCGCACGGTGCCTGCGTCCCGGTGCATGAGAACTGTCCCCAATGTGTCTTCCAGCGCCGCAATCCGCACGGACACATTTGGCTGAGTGGTCCCAAGCGCCAGCGCGGCTTTGCGAAAC
>CALHST010000262.1 GCA_938038825.1 uncultured Paracoccaceae bacterium
CGATTATATAAAATCTTTCAACTACTTGAACTATGACGGCGGCCAGTTTTCCACCAGCCAGGGACGCGGGATCTTTATGGATCAGGCGCTTGAAATTTTGCCAGCCGATATGTGGCGCTGGTGGTTGCTAAGCCATGCGCCCGAAAATTCAGATTCCGAATTTACGTGGGAAAACTTTCAAGCATCTGTGAACAAAGACTTGTCGGACGTGCTGGGAAATTTTGTCAGCCGTGTCACAAAATTCTGCCGTTCCAAACTGGGTGAAACGGTTCCAAATGCTGGGGAATTTGGTGCGGAAGAAGACCGTTTGATTGCGGAAATGGATACGCGGTTTGCGGCCTATTGCGATCACATGGAAAAGATCAATGTGCGCAAAGCCGCCGCTGAACTGCGCGCAATCTGGGCTGCGGGCAACGAATACCTCCAAGGCGCTGCGCCTTGGACAACCATCAAAACTGACCCGGATCAAGCTGCAGCCCAAATTCGTTTGGCGCTCAACTTGATTGTGTTTTATGCCAATATCTCGTCGCCATTCTTGCCGCACGCCAGCGAAACACTGCTGAAAAGCTTTCCAACAGCACCGTCAGACTGGCCAAATTCGGCTCAAGAGGCACTCCAGTCACTAGAGCCAGGCGCCGCCTTCTCGGTTCCGGAAAATCTTTTTTCCAAGCTCAGCGATGAATCCATTGAGACATGGCAAGCCCAATATTCTGGTGTGCGAACCTAAGTCTTTTTAAGGTCTCCGTTTCAGGTCTGGAACGCGTTCGCCTTATCCGATTGCAGAAAAGGTTGCAGGACGCGGGTGGCGTTTAGGCAGGCGCAAGCATTTCAGCGGGGCTTAAACGACAATCCAAGTGAACTGTTTAGCTTTTTCGGTTTCGCTGTCCGGTGAGGTGAGCGGCCCTGTCATCAAAAGTCTTCCCAACCAGACAAGTCTTCATCCAATGCCAAAGCCGAAGATCCATGGGATGTCGGTCTCGAAGCTTGATGGTGCTTGGGGCTCGCGCCTGCTGAGGCACTTGGCGCTGTTTGCACGTTGTTCGCCCCAGAACCCAAGTCAAATTTCGCCACCGCCTCGGCAAGTGCGACGGCTTCTGTTGTCAGTGCATGTGTTGCCGCTGTCGTTTCCTCAAACATCGCTGCATTTTGCTGTGTCACTTGATCCAACTCTAACACAGCTGAGTTCACTTCATTAAGGCCAGCGGCCTGTTCTTTGGTAGACACAGCAATGTTCGAAACCAGATCTGAAATTTCGGAAATGGAATCGACAATCGCCCCCAGAGCGGTGCCCGTTTTATCAACCAATTCAACGCCGGATTTGACCTGGTCTTCACTGCCTGTGATCAGCTCGTTGATTTCGCTTGCCGCTTCAGATGATCTTTGCGCCAAGGCCCGGACTTCCGTTGCAACAACTGCAAACCCACGCCCTGCCTCACCTGCACGGGCCGCTTCGACCCCCGCATTCAAAGCCAACAGATTGGTTTGAAACGCAATGTCGTCAATCACACTCGTAATTTTTGAAATCTCGCCTGAGGACGCTTGAATCGCATCCATTGCAGACACTGCTTCGCGCGCAATCAAACCACCTTCACGCGCACGCTCTTGTGCCGCGGTGGCTTTTTCACTCGCCCCTTGAGCGCCTTCTGCAGCAGAACGCACGGAAACCGTGAGTTCATTCAGCGCGGATGCAGTTTCTTCAAGTGTTGCGGCCTGACGCTCTGTTCGACGAGACAAATCATCTGCAGAAATCGTAATTTCGCCTGTTTCGTTTTGGATGGATGCTGTGTTTTTTGCGACCAACGACAGCGCATCCCTTAATCCCAGAATAGCACCATTGTAATCTCGACGCAGATTTTCATACGCCTTTGCAAAGGGTTGCTCGATTCCGGCGTCCAATCTTCCAGATGCCAAGCCTTTTAGCGCGGCGCCTAAAGCTGCCACAACGGCTTGTTGTTCGGCATCCGCGGCTTCTTTTGCGGCTTGCGCGTTTCTTTGACGGACTTCGTTTTCAGTGACGTCCATGCCGACAAACAAACTCTTTTCGACAAGCCCGTTTAACCCTTTCAACGCGACAAAACTTCCTTCGGTGATCTGTTTCTGGTCACCCTTTTGTCCACTGAAACAGAACCGACCAATAGCAGACGCTTCCTCCAAGGGGTTCGCGCAGCTTGAATCCGCGTCATCAAAGATATCTTGAAACCTGGTCTTTCCAACAGAACTTTCATTCAAATCCAGCATATTGAAGAAGTTTTGGTTTGCGCTCGACAGGACACCGCTTGCCGTAAATTCTGCTCGCAACATCGACGTATCGATTCCCGCGATCAAGGCCGTGTTATGCTGCGACTCTGTTCGTTCGCACCATTCAACAACAGCGCCACTCATCGCGCCATCTTGATCCGTCGCGGTATTGAACACGATGCGGATGCGCCGATCCCCGACAGCGACGTACAATTCGGTTGGCATAGCCGCTTCCTGACGGGTTTCAATGTCCGAAATTGTGTCCTTTAGCGTTGCCATTCCCTTGATGTTAGCACCAATAACCGCGCTGACATCAAAACCCGGCCAATCTTCGGACAAATCAGGGCCCATGCGTCCCAGAAACGCAAAACACGCGGGATTGCAGTAAATCACTTCGAATGCCCGATTGATCACCATTAAAGGCGCACTCGAGCCCTCAAAAGCAGAGCTTTTATAGGCACTGTCATAAGCCAGTTGCGCACCGCTTTTCAGCTGCGTTCGGAATTTCTCTAATTCACGGGCAATCTGGCCGATTTCATCACCGCGGTTCTGGGCCGTTACAACAACCTCGTAATCCCCACCAGCAACCTCGGACACCGTTTTTTGCAGTCTTTTTAGTGGCGCGGACACCCATTGACGCAGCGCCAATCCAACAGTGAGCATCACAACAAAACACGTCAACGCAGTCCACAGCGTTTCCTGCAACAAACCTGCGAACATTTCGTCTAATCGTGGGACTTCCGTCCAAGTCGTCAGGATGGCCCCAACAGCCGCGCCATCTGCCCCAAAAAACACTGGATGCGCAGTGGTTCGACGATCTGCGGAGTACAGTATTTTGCCCTCTTGCACAGATTGTTTGGCCAAGCCCTCTAATTCGGCGGTGACGGGATTACCTTTAGGAAAACTGGACAGCAAAGTTGAGCCTTCGGCATTTATCAACATCGCAGAGACCCACGCATCACCCGCAAATTGGCGCGCTTCTGTCACAATTTCTTCGATGGCGCGTTCATTGCCAAACTTGACAGAGCCACCAACCTGCATCGCAATCAATTCGGTTACTGTGTCGGCCTCATGCACCATGTCATCAAAAGCTTGCTTGCTGTCGTGCCGATAAGACGTCAGTTCCAGCACTGTAAACAGTGACAGAATGGCGAGAAAGAAAATCCCCAGAATTTTAACAAACAACGAATTAAAGTGTCCGAGCGACATAGTTTGAATCCCAAATTTGCGCGCTGATCCTGGTGCGATTCCAATAATTTGGAACGGCAACACCCAGCAAAACCATATTGACGCGATGTCTATGCAACAAACGTTGCGCATGGCTTAACATCCGCACCGCACAGCCAAAACAAGACACCTAAAAGTTGAGTGACCGGCCTGCCAAATTCCAGTTTGGGGCTTTGAAATCTGCACGGAAGGCAGAGTTGACAGATCGACAGGCAAGTGCTCTTTTAACCTCTGAAAAGTAACAAAAAACAGGGGAAGTAATCATGAATTGGGTGCTGAATAGCGCAACAGCATTGGTCGTCGCATCTGCCAGTATGGCGGCTGCAGACGGACCTGTGAAAATCGCAATCAACGAATGGACCGGTCAGGCGCTAAGCGCCCATATTGCGGGGTCTGTTTTCAAAGAGATGGGTCTTGAGGTTGAATATGTGACCGCCGGTGCTGTCCCGCAATTCGCAGCGTTTGCGGACGGCAGCCTTCATGTGAACCCGGAAACGTGGTCCAACAACTTGGGCGATATTTTCCCCAAAGCTGTAGAGGCCGGTGACATCGTGATCACTGGAAACCTTGGGCTTGAGCCGAAAGAAGGCTGGTTTTACCCCCCTTATATGGAAGAACAGTGCCCAGGCTTGCCGGACTACAAAGCCCTGTATGACTGCGCACAAGCCTTTGCAGCCGCGGATACATTCCCCAAGGGGCGCATGATCGCGTATCCTGCGGATTGGGGCACACGCACAACGGATCTGGTCGCCGCAATTGACTTGCCTTTCCAATCTGTTGCGGGCGGTTCTGAAGGTGCCATGGTCGCTGAAATGAAAGCGGCGGTGTCAGCCCAGCAACCCATGATCATGATGTTCTGGCAGCCCCATTGGGTGCATGCAGAAATTGATCTGAACATTGTTGAATGGGATCGTTACTCTGCGGATTGTGAGTCCGGCCCTCAATCCAAAGGCGATGCATGTGGCTTTGCCCAAGCAGAAGTTCAAAAGATCGCCTCTAAAGGGTTCAAAGCAGATTACCCTGCGGCATACAAAGTGTATGAAAAGATGAGCCTGAACAATGATGTGCAAAACGCGTTGATCGCCAAAGTTGATAACGACGGCATGTCCGTTGAGGACGCCGTTGCAGGCTGGATGGCCGAAAACGAAGGCACATGGAAAGCATGGATTAACTGATCCTGCGCGGTCCCGGCACGACATGTGCCGGGGCCAACAAAAGAAAGATAACATCGTGACCAGCACCACCCCTGCCTCGCAGGACGTGAAAATGTCTTGCCGTAACGTTTGGAAAGTCTACGGGCAAAAGCCGGAGCAATTCTTTGACGATAATAATGGAGAGGTCAGCGACGCAACAACGCACGCAGACAAGATCCGCAATGCGGACCATATTGTCGCGTCCGCTGATGTGTCGTTTGACGTGCATGTGGGTGAGATCTTTGTCATCATGGGCCTGTCGGGTTCCGGCAAATCCACCATGGTGCGGTGTTTGTCACGCATTGTGGAACCGACGGCGGGTGAAATCCTGTTGGATGGTCAAGATCTGCTGTCCGTCAGTCAAAAAGATCTGATTGAGTATCGCCGCCACAAGATGGGTATGGTGTTTCAGAATTTTGGCCTGATGCCCCATTTGAATGTTCTTGATAACGTGGCCTTTCCTTTAGAGGTGCAAGGGATCCCCCGCGAAGAACGCCGCGCACGGGCGCAGGCGATGATCTCGCTTGTTGGCCTGGAGGGGCGCGAAGCAAGTTTCCCACGTCAGCTGTCGGGTGGCCAACAACAACGTGTTGGGATTGCGCGGTCTTTGGCGGTTGAGCCCGAAATGTGGTTCCTGGACGAACCCTTCAGCGCGCTTGACCCTTTGATCCGGCGGCAGATGCAGGACGAATTCTTGCGTCTACAGCGCGAACTGAAGAAGTCTATCGTGTTCATTACACACGACTTTCTGGAAGCCCTGCGGATCGCAGATCGCATGGCCATCATGCGCGATGGTGCTGTTGTCCAAATCGGCCGCCCCGTTGATCTGATCCTGAACCCAGTGGACTCTTACGTCAAAGAATTCACCAATGATGTCCCGTCCGAGCTGGTTTTGACAGCCCGTGATGTTGCAGACCCCACACGCACATTCGCGACAGGCATGGGCGAAGCAACGGCCGAGACTTCGCTTGCAGACCTTCTGCCCCAACTCGCAAGCAATGAAGCGGGCGTCATCATTCGCGATACCTTCGGTGTTGAACTGGGTGGCGTTACGGCACGCGATGTGGTGCGCGCCCTTGCTGGTAAGGGTCAAGAGGCCACATCATGACACGGGCACAGCCGCTCATCTGGTTGGGATTATCGGCCCTGGCGTTGGCCTTGTTCCTCAGCGCGGGGCCATTGGCAAAATTCCCGGACTCATGGGTTTTATCGCCCACAGATTCAATGAACGACGCCATGAACGGATTTGTCGCCGTTGTTGGCCCCCTGTTCAAAGCACTTGGCTGGCTTTTGGAATGGCCTGTCGCCGCTGCGCAAATGTTGCTGCAAGCCCTGCCCTGGGCAGTCACGGCCAGCATCTTGATCTTGCTGGGATATATCGCGTCTGGCTGGAAGCTGGCGGTCTTTACCGCCTTATCCTTGTTCTACATGGCCGTGATTGGATACTGGTCAGAAAGCATGAATACCTTGGCCATCGTGCTGATTTCAGTTCCAATGGCCGTGGGCACTGGATTTGGCTTTGGGGTTTTGGGTTTTTATTCAGATCGCGCCCGCAAAATCATCATGCCCATGCTGGATCTTTTGCAAACGATACCGGCCTTTGCCTATTTACTACCCATCCTGATCCTGTTCGGCTTTGGCACCACTGTGGGGCTTGTGGCATCTGTGATGTATGCCTTCCCGCCCATGGTGCGTAACACTATCCTTGGCCTGCGTGCTGTCCCGGAAGAGATTATCGAAGCGGGCATGATGTCCGGCACCACGCCCCGCCAATTGTTCTGGAAAGTCCGCCTGCCTGCTGCACAGCGGCAAATGTTGTTGGGAGTGAACCAAACAACCATGGCCGCGCTGTCCATGGTGATCATTGCATCCATCATTGGCGGCACCAATGACATTGGCTGGGAAGTTCTGCAGACCATGCGCAAAGCGCAGTTCGGAGAAAGCCTGCTGGCTGGCTTTGTCATTGCCCTGATCGCCATGGCGTTGGATCGCATCAGTCACGGTTTTGCCACCAAAACCCGCGAGATTGAACCAACAGGCCCCAACATCTGGAAAGTCTCGGCGCTCATCGTGGCGGCAGTGGCGATCCTGTCTTTGGTTGTGCCCGGTTTGCGCGTTTGGCCAGAAACATGGATCTGGAACCCTGCTCCAGCGATGAATGACGCGCTTGAATATGTGGTGATCAACTACCGCGAATGGATTGAGGCCATCAAGAATTCCGCGTTTTTCTTTGTGATGTTGCCAATCAAGATCGGGTTGAGCAATGCAGTCAGCCCATTTACGTGGGGCTTTGCCCTCACCCCTATTCTGAAAGCCGTCTATGCCGTGATCATTGCTGTGCCCGCCTTGTGGGCGCTGCGCAAAGGGCACGTCACCGCAGCGTCCCTGATCGTGTTGTGGGGCGTTGTCAGTTATATCGGACTGACCAATATGCCATGGCTGCCGTTATACCTGATCCTGGTCTTCTCAGCCTATGTTACCTCGGGTCGGGGATTGGCCATTGGCGCGGCTTTGGGACTGGGCTTTTTGCTGATCGCCGGAGTTTGGCCGGAATCTGTTTTGTCCCTGTATCTGTGTGGTGTGGCTGTGATGGTGGCGTTTACGCTGGGCACTTTGTTGGGCATTTGGGCCTCTGAGAACCAGACAGTGTCCTACATCATTCGCCCCATCATGGATACGTTGCAAACGATGCCGCTGTTTGTGATTCTGATCCCATTTGTGATGGTGTTTAAGATCGGTGAATTCACAGCACTGTTGGCCATCATTGCCTATTCGATTGTGCCTGCCATTCGCTATACCGAACACGGGCTGCGCAACTTGCCAGATGCGGTGCTGGAAGCAGCACAGACTGTCGGCTGCTCTCGTTGGCAGTTGCTCACAAAGGTGAAACTGCCCCTTGCCCTGCCCGCCATCATGTTAGGTCTGAACCAGACGATCATCTATGGTATCGGGATGCTTGTGATCGCAGCCCTTGTGGGCACCAATGGATTGGGTCAGCAGATCTATATCGGCTTGGGTGATGGTGACTTTGGTGTGGGCATGACAGCAGGGATTGGCATGGCTGTACTGGCTATGATCGCAGATCGCATGACCCAAGCGGTCAGCCGTCGACGCCAGGAACAACTGGGACTGCGCTTTGACGGTGTCTGACCCCAAGATCACCGCGTTTGTGACATCCTTGCGCGACGATCTGCATGCTGAATTTCAACCCCGTGCCGACAGGACATTGAAACGCTGGCCTGTTGATTTGTCAGAGACAGTTCTTGCAGGGTGCCGGTGTCAAAATGTGCGCCCATGGGGGCAAACTCCGTCAGAAGTTCTGGTCTATGTATTTGGCGGCGGATACGTGTCGGGATGTCCTGAATACGAATTGCCGATCACAGCCGCTTTGGCTGTGCAAGCGAACCTGACGATTATCGCGCCATACTACCCGCTTGCGCCAGAGCATCCGTTTCCTGCGGCTGTAGACGTCGCTGTGGACGTTTGGAAGGCTACGACTGACAAGCATACCTGCATTGGCATTGCAGGCGAGTCTGCCGGGGGTGGTTTGGCACTTGCTGTGACCCATGCATGCGCCGCGCAAGGGTTGGATATGCCGCGCAGCGTCACCCTGTTTTCGCCGTGGTGTGACCTGACCCATGCCGGAATTGAAGCCTGCAGCGGAATAGACGACCCAACCGTCGATGTGCCAAACCTGCACCACATGGCGAAGGCCGTGTTGCAGGGCGCACAAGCCACGGATCATCGTGCCTCGCCCGGGTTGGCACCCATACCGCAAAACTGGCCGCGCACATATCTCAGCACAGGAAGCAATGATCGACTACGCCCCGGCGTGCTGGCGTTGCATCGGGCCCTGCAAGCGGCGGGCAAAGACAGCCACTTGTTTGATGCCAAAGACATGTGGCATGTGTTTGAACTTTATGATGAGACGGACGCAGCAGATGTCAGTCTTCAAAAGGTTGTTCAATTCCTGCGCAACGATGATCCCGTTACACAGTAATCGTCGCTGGCAAAGATTGGGTCAGCACCAAACGCGCATTGGGTATGTCATTTCCCGCGATCTTTTGAAGTGCATCTTCCGGGGTGTATCCGTGCGTTTCCCAACGCGCACTTAATCGCTGTTCGAGCGTGCCTTCGTCCACTCGCAGAAAGATCGAGATATCCCAGACATCCTGCAAGTCCCGCCAAATGGGCGCGTCCAGCAGCAGGTAGTTGCCTTCGACAACCACCGTCCGGCACTCAGGCCCAACATAACCCACGCCAGCAATTGCGATTTCGCGCGTGCGATCGAAAATGGGGTACACCACAGGGGTATCCGTTTTCAGGCGACCAACCATCGCCGCGAAACCATGCACATCAAAGGTTTGCGGGGCGCCCTTACGATCCAACAGCCCCCGCGCTGTTAACAAACTGTCATCCAAATGAAACCCGTCCATAGGAACAAGCTGCGCAGCCTCACCATTCTTTTGTAGGTGACCCACGATGTCAGCGGCCAGCGTGCTTTTCCCGCTCGCAGGTGGGCCCGCCACAGCCACAAGCCGCCGATACCCGAAAGGCTCGGCGGCGAGGATCTGTGTGCTTAAGTCTTGAAGGTCGTTCATGTTGTCAGGCCCGGCAAAATGTTTGCCGAGATTGTATCATGATCCAATCAGTTTTCCGACAGACTTTCCGCAAGACGCATCAGTTGGATTGCCTCGGCGCGATAGCCAAACGGGTCGGCACCCTTGGATTTCACGGCAAGCGCAATCGCATCTTGAAACGACCACCCGGTGACATAATCACTGCCGCGCAACAGTTGCCCAAACCCGGCAATCGCCGCTGCAAAATCTGTGTCCGCCAAAGGCGCAAGATCCGCATGAATTGGCATCTCGATCAATTGGCTTTCATCCGCTCCCGGTTCTTTGTAACGCAGCGCTAAAAAGCCAAGCTCGTCACTGCCATTTGCCTGTGCGGTTTGACCATAGCGCAATGGGCGGGTCAGCCCTGCCGAGGAGCCAACGGGCGTTACTTCGTACAAGGCCGTAACCGTGTGGCCCGCACCAATGTCGCCTGCATCAACTGCATCATTGTTAAAATCTTCACGACGTAACGTGCGGGTTTCGTACCCAATCAGACGGTATTCGGACACCTGCGCTGGATTGAATTCCACTTGTATCTTAACGTCATCCGCGATTGGGAACAGCGCGCCAGACACTTGATCCACCAGCACTTTCTGCGCTTCGGCCAGCGTGTCGATATAAGCCGCCTGCCCGTTTCCGTTCTGGGCAAGCGCCTGCATGGTGGCATCTTGCAAATTGCCGCGCCCGAACCCCAGAACGGACAGGTATGTTCCGCTGTCCTTCTTATCCGCGATATAGGTTTTCAACGCCTCGGGATCTGACAGCCCGACATTGAAGTCGCCATCCGTCGCCAGCAAGACGCGGCTGACGTCCCCCTCTTCTGTCATCTGTTGCGCAACGGCATAAGCCTGCTGCAACCCGGCTTGACCCGCGGTCGATCCTCCGGCCTGCAGATTGTCTAACGCGGCGAGGATTGTGCTGCGTTCTGATGCATATGTTGGAGCCAGAACCTGCCCGGCAGAGCCTGCATAAGTCACAATCGACACCTGATCTTCTGGGCGCAAGGCGTTCAACATCAAGCGGAACGATTGTTTGAGCAGTGGTAATTTGTTGGCTTG
>CALHST010000263.1 GCA_938038825.1 uncultured Paracoccaceae bacterium
CGGATCTTTCCCAGTTAAGCCGACTGGTACAGGTAGTCACGGGTCAAGGGCACGGCATCCCGCGTTTTGGCAAGTTGAAAGTGGTACACTGCCTGATCCTGATCCTCAAAGCTAACGATGCAGGCGGTCAGGTAATAGTGAAACATGCGCAGGAAGGTGTCGTCATACTGTGCGCGCAGTTCCTGTTCCGCAGCGTTGAAGCGATCCCGCCAAACGCGCAGGGTTTTTGCATAATGCAGCCGCCAGATTTCAATGTCGGATTGCCAAAGACCGGACGATTCCAGCGGTTTCGCAATCTCGCTTAAAGACGGCACATACCCGCCTGGGAAGATGTATTTGTGAATCCACGGAGACGCGGCCATCGGCGGTGCTGAACGACCGATGGTGTGGACCAGTGCGATTCCATCAGCATCCAACAGGTCTTCTATCTTGTTAAAGTATTCGCTGTAATTGGGCACGCCAACATGTTCGAACATTCCAACAGACACGATCCGATCAAATTTTTCTTCCAGATGCCGATAATCTTTCAGCAGGAACGTTACCCTGTCCGCAACTCCGGCCGCTTTCGCACGCTCTTGCGCTGTTGCCAGTTGGTTTTCCGACAGTGTTACGCCAGTGACCTGTACACCGTAATCTTTGGCCAATGTGATGGCCATGCCGCCCCATCCGCACCCGATGTCCAAAACATGCATGCCAGGCTTGAGAAGAAGCTTGTCAGCGATGTGCTTTTTCTTGGCCGCCTGCGCTTCCTCAAGGGTCATGTCATCTCGTTGGAAATACGCGCAGCTGTATTGCATATCGTCATCCAGAAAGACCCGGTATAAATCGTCTGACAGATCATAGTGATGCGCCACATTCTGGCGCGCAGCGGCGGGTGCATTTTGCTGCAGGAACCTTTTGGCAAGAAAGAGGCCCCGGGTCAGCGCCCGCACCCAGATCGGCATTTTGCCGAGTTTGCGGTTCAGGATTAGGAATTTCAGCAATTCTTCGATGCGATCACCGCCAATTGTGATCCGGCCCTGCATATACCCCTCACCCACGGCAAGTTCAGGGTTCAAAACCAATTGTCGCAGGATTTTTGTGTCGTGGAACCTCAGGCTTTCTTCGACGCCCGAGCCGTCGCCATAGGTTTTGGCATCGCCATCAGGAAAGGTGACGGTCAAACGACCGGTGACAATAAGCCCTTGGATAAGCCGATCGCATAGATTTTTCCACATAGCCTGACTCCCGTTTCTTATTTCGACATAAGGTTAACGGTGCCGTCAAGAGAGATCCTAAGTGATCACGTCCAAGCACTATCTGGTCAAAAAGACTTCAAGGGCTGCTTGAAAGGCACGTGGATTGTCGGCGTGCAACCAATGCCCCGCATCGGGGATTTTGGCAAACCGCGCCTTGGGGAACAGGGATTTGATGCGCGAGCGGTGTTGGGATTGGACGTAATCTGAATTGGCACCACTCAGAAACAACGTGGGGCCATTATGGGATGTGTTGATCTGGGGGAAAGCCATAATTTTAGGCATTTCCGCTTCCAAGACATCCAAATTGTAGTGCCAGCGTTGATTGGCCACGTCCAAGGATTGGGTAAAGAAACTTTGCAAGGCGGGGTCTACGTCCAACGCCGCCAATTGCGCCGCGGCTTCGGACCGGCGCGTGACACTGGACAGGTCTACGGCGCGCATGGCGTGGATGTAGGGCAATTGGGAATGCGAATACGCTGTGGGTGCAATGTCTGCGATAACAAGTCGGTCAACATGTTGCGGTGTTCGAAGTGCCAGCATCATAGCTGCTTTTCCGCCCATCGAATGGCCGATCACATCCAAGGGTTGGTTTTGCGCCGCGATGACCTCGGCCAAGTCATCTGCCAGATCTTCATAGCTGTGCGTGTCTTGCCAAGGACTGGCCCCATGGTTGCGCATGTCGACGCATATGACGGGCCGCGTAGCCGAAAGCCGTTTGGCAATCACGCCCCAGTTGCGGCCCGACCCGTATAGACCATGCGCAATTAGGCAGGCAGGCGCGGCATCTGGGCCATCATATCGGGTAAAAGCGAGCATGTGGCGGTCATAGCGGCTTGGCAAAGCGGGGACCAGAGGGATATGTTCTGCTGCTATGGAATCGCACGAAGATCTTGACGAAATGGCGGACACGCTGCGCGAACGGTTGCGCAAAGTGTACCGGCTTAAGGGCGGCAGTCTGGAGGAGAGCCTTCAGATGGGACACCGGGTGTTGCCGCGTGCTGTGTTGCGCGATGGTCAGGTGATTGTCGAGGCTTTGGCGCGGCGGGGGCATCCCTTGTTGGAACGCACTTTGGATACCTCGGGGGTCGAAGCCGCGCGTGCACGCATGATGACGCATTTGACCAGCATCAATGTGTGGGACGTTCGCAAAGGCAAATTGTTGAAAGTCACCGGCGTTTTGGCGTTCAATTTTTTGGTTGTCGTGGCGCTGTTTATCACGTGGATGGTGTGGTCTGGCCAATTGTGAGCCATTGGTGCGCGGGGTTTTTCGCACAAAGGACATCATCCAGTTCAGCGGATTTCGGATAGGAATTTGATCGGGGGCTAAGAAAGACGCGCAGTAATCGCTGGGGCGGCCTTTTCAGCCCACAAACGGTAAATTGGCGCGCCGGGGTGAAACCCATCTGGTGCCATACCCGCGCGGTCGAGTTTTGCGTCCAACGGCAGGTGATGGCAGGTGTGTTCCGCAGCGATTTCCCGGAGGGCGCGATCAAATCGCGTGGTGCGCATCGCGAGAATGGCGCGCATGGGATTTGGGATCAAAGGGAAGTCCTGAACGCGGGGTAAGCCGGACAAGAAGATCTGGGGCGCGCCATGATTGTCTTTCAAGAGTGTGATGAGGTTTGTCAGATCCCGCCGCCAATGCGATTCTGGGCGTAAGTTCTTGGCGTCATTCACACCAAAAATCACATAGACCAAATCGAACTGCTCGCCAGAAACAGTGTCCAACAACTTTGGTGCATCTGCGGTTGTTGCACCGTTGCGGCCGACAAGGCTCCAACTCACTGTGAAGTCCTTGCCCAGCTGCCGGGCAAGCTGCGGAGTCAAGGCCTGGCTTTGAGTTTCAACACCAACACCCACAGCAGAGCTGTCGCCAATCACCAGCAGGCGTTGGGGCGCGCCATGTCCTGTGATCCCTCGGCGTGGACCCGAAGGTTCCGGCATTTGCACAGCCTTACGTCGCACCCAAAACAATTGCATGAGCAATAAGGGCAATAACAGCAAGGCCAGCGTGGTATCAGCGTTTGGTTTTAACATTGCGCATCATTTGAAACGGACGGGCCTTATTCTACAAGGGGAACGTTGCGGAATGATTGATGTTGGCAGGGGCGAATGACCAGAGTGTTGACGGATCCAAAATAGTAATGGCGCAGGGCCGACTTCTGGTCACGAACTGGAAACAGCGCGTGGCAGGCGGAAGAGGCTCAGGAAAACTGTTCCGAAATCAGACGTTCTTCCAGACCGTGGCCCGGATCAAACAGGATACGGTGCGTGATCGAGGGTTCCGAACGGATGTCGACACTCAGAACATCACGCACCGACACACCATCCGCGTCGGCCATCACAGGGCGCTTGTCAGGCTCCAACACCTCAAAGGTCACACGCGCGATCTTGGGAAGAAGAGCACCGCGCCACCGACGCGGGCGATAGGCGGCAACGGCGGTCAAGGCCAATACATCCGAGCCAATAGGCAGGATGGGTCCGTGGGCTGAATAGTTATAAGCAGTCGATCCTGCAGGGGTTGCGACCAGCGCGCCATCACAGACGAGTTCGTCCATGCGAATGCGTTCATCAACTTTAATCCGCAATTTGGCCGCTTGCGGGCCAGCCCGCAACAAAGAGACTTCGTTGATGGCAAGGGCTTTGGCTTCGGTTCCATCGGTCAGATGGGCTGTCATCGACAATGGATTGATATCTTCTTCTATGGCGCGTGACAGACGCTCTGGCAGGTCTTCATCTGAATAGGTGTTCATCAAAAACCCAATGGTGCCGCGATTCATTCCGTAGACTGGTGCGCTCAACGGTTGGGTCAGATGCAGTGTTTGCAGCATGAAACCGTCACCACCCAGCGCAACAATCACATCTGCATTTTCAAAAGTCGTATCGCCGTAAAGGTCGACAAGATGCCCCCGGGCGGCGTCTGCCACAGGCGAGTCAGCTGCGGTGAAGGCAATTTTGAGAGCCATAGGTGAGTTTCCGGACGTCATCGTAATGATGCCGAAACAATCATAGTTTTCCCTTTAGCACCAGAAGGGTTGCGCAAACGGTCCAAAAGGGTGCGTTTTCGGGCTTTGCGATGGGAACGGTTTCCGATACGAAACCGCGCAACGACATTCCCCTTCGAGTCTTGAAAGGCACGCAGCATGAACATGACGCACCGCGATACTGGCTTTTTCACCCAATCCTTGTCGGAACGCGACCCCGAGCTGTTCGGCTCGATCACATCCGAGTTGGGACGCCAGCGCGACGAGATCGAATTGATCGCATCTGAGAACATCGTTTCTGCCGCTGTCATGGAAGCACAGGGCAGCGTGATGACCAACAAATACGCCGAAGGCTATCCGGGTCGCCGTTATTACGGGGGGTGCCAATATGTGGACATCGCAGAAGAACTGGCAATTGACCGGGCCAAGCAGCTGTTTGGCTGTGACTTCGCAAATGTTCAGCCGAACTCGGGCTCGCAAGCGAACCAAGGGGTGTTTCAAGCACTGCTGAAGCCGGGTGATACCATTTTGGGGATGTCATTGGACGCCGGTGGTCACCTGACGCATGGGGCCAAGCCGAACCAGTCGGGTAAGTGGTTTAATGCAGTTCAGTACGGTGTGAAGCGCGACACATTGGATGTGGATTACGATCAGATCGCGGCGTTGGCGGCGGAGCATAAACCGCAGATGATCATTGCGGGTGGTTCGGCCATTCCGCGCGCGTTGGATTTCGCGAAAATGCGCGAGATTGCAGACAGTGTTGGTGCCTATCTGCTCGCGGATGTGGCGCATTATGCAGGCCTGATTGCGGCGGGTGAGTATCCGAACCCATTCCCGCATGTGCACGTGGCGACAACGACAACGCATAAAACGCTGCGTGGCCCACGCGGTGGAATGATCCTGACCAATGACGAAGCGTTGGCCAAAAAGATCAACTCGGCCATTTTCCCCGGCATTCAAGGGGGCCCTTTGATGCACGTGATTGCCGCCAAGGCGGTTGCTTTTGGCGAGGCGCTGCAACCGGGGTTCAAAACGTACCAACAGCAAGTGATCAAAAACGCCAAAGCTCTGGCCGATCAGTTGCACGAGGGTGGTCTGGAAACGGTCACACACGGTACTGACACGCACCTGTTGCTGGTCGATTTGCGCCCAAAGGGCGTGAAGGGCAACGCCATGGAGAAGGCGCTGGGTCGGGCGCATATCACGTGCAACAAGAACGGTGTGCCGTTTGACGATGAAAAACCGACAATCACATCGGGCATTCGCTTAGGCACTCCGGCAGGGACCACGCGTGGATTTGGCGAGACGGAATTCCGTCAAATCGGTGCGTGGATCATCGAAGTTGGGGATGGCTTGGCCGCCAATGGCGAAGAGGGCAACAGCGCGGTCGAAGCCAAGGTAAAGGCCGAAGTGGCCGAGCTTTGCGCGCGTTTCCCGCTGTATCCGAACCTTTAACTACACCAAGACTCTCATGCGAAAGCGCCCGCTTCACCGGGCGCTTTTTGCATTTCACGCGAGATTTTGAACCAATCGAAGGATCTCATTTTCGGCGACGCCTTCATCTGTGCCATTGGTGAATACAGCGATGGTTGCAGGATCGGGCCGGTCAGGAAAATGATAAACAGCATTCACACTAAACGGCCCGGCGCCGGAATGCCCTATCGCAGTGCCGACCATTTTCATTGTGCCGCGCATCAGACCAAGGCCATAACCTATGTGGTCCATGGACGATTAGGCAACTCACCCCCAAGCGGGTGCGCAACACACATGGTTTCAAGTGTCGCGGGTTCCAACAGGTGACCATCGAACAAGCCGCGGATGAGGAGTGCGGCCTCGCGTGCAGTTCCCGTTAAGCAACGGTGATACACCCAGCCGGG
>CALHST010000264.1 GCA_938038825.1 uncultured Paracoccaceae bacterium
CCGCAAGCGCCATTTTCGCGGACCCCATTTGGCGTGATAAAGCCGGACCCGGGCGTTGCGATCCCCTTCGATCCAGCGTTCCACAAGGATGAACAGATCCGTCCACACAGTTTGCGGGCAGGTATAGCCGCACCACACGCGCCCAAGGGCCGAGGTGAACAAAAACAGCCCCAACCCTGCCATGATCAGCAGACCGGCCACAAAGTAAAACTCGTGTGGCCAGATCTCGATCCAAAAAAAGTAAAAACGGCGATGCGCCATGTCGATCAGCACAGCTTGATCGGGCAGATTTGGGCCGCGATCCCAGCGGATCCACGGGGTCAGGTAGTAAATCCCAAGTGTGATCGCCATGATCCACCACTTAAGACGCCGGAATTGACCGGACACACGGCGTGGAAAGATCGGCTCTTGCGCCGCATAAAGGGACGGTATGGACATGGTTTTTTTCCTGTTCGCACCGCTTGTTTAGCGGGCTTTAAACCAGAGCTCTTTGATCCAGATCAAAATCGCCCCGAAGCGACAGAGTTTTGCGAACAGGGTCGCTTCGGGGGTTCAATCGCGCAGCGTAAGATGCACGATTTTCCAGTTATTCGCCGCCGCCCAGACTGTGCACATAAATGGACACAGCGCGCACATCTTCTTCTGACAGGCGCTGACCCCATGCAGGCATCACGCCATAGCGCGCCTTGGTTATGGTCTGCGTCAGACTGTCCGCGTCTCCGCCGTAAAGCCAAATTGCATCTGCCAGATTGGGGGCCCCTTGTTCGCGGTCGCCCAAACCGGCGTCACCGTGACAGGACGCACAATTATCCGCAAACAACGTGGCACCGGTGCTGTCACTTGCAGCATCCCCTTGGGACAATTGCGTGACGTACCCGACTAACGTGTCAATCTCCCCAGCCTTAAGAATGTCTCCGAAAGCAGGCATTTGCGAATACCGCGCATCCTCGTCTGTTTCGTTGCGGATCCCGTGGTTGATCGAATAGCGGATCGCGTTCAGATCTCCGCCCCACAACCAATCGTCATCCAACAAGTTGGGATAGCCTTTGGCCCCAGCCGCGCCAGACCCATGGCACTGTGAACACTGCGCCCGAAACACAGATCCCCCCCGCGCCACGGCATACCGATGCAAGTCTTCTGTCGGGGCAAGTGTGTCTAGATCTGCCGCGAGAAGTTCACGCACCAGGCCTTCGTTCTGCGCTTTGTGCTGCGCGATGTCCTCGACCACAGCCGCGCGGGTGGAATACCCCAGCAGCCCCGTCGTCGCCCCAGAAATCATGGGCCACGCGGGATAGGCGATTGTGTAACCCACCCCCCAAATGATGGTTAGATACAACGTCCAAAGCCACCAGCGCGGCAACGGGTTGTTCAGCTCAGTAATGCCGTCCCAGCTGTGGCCTGTTGTGTCCACACCTGTTGTTTCGTCCCGATCTGGTTCACGCATCAATCTGCCCTTTCAATTGGGTCACAACCGTCTTGCAGGAACAGGTGTCACACGGATTGGGGCAGGGCTGATCCTCATTGCGAAACGGGATCATGCTGGCATCTGCACGTGCCTTGTTTTGGCTTGGCAAACAGGCCCAAATGCCCACGCTGACAAAGAAAATGAACATCGCCAACAACACCCAGCTGTCTGCGATTTCGCGCAAAAGAGTATAGGTCTCCATCTTGGCCTCCTATCGGCTTGGATCAGGGGTGAAGGTCGAAAAATCCACCATGGTGCCAAGCACCTGAAGGTAGGCGATCAATGCGTCCATTTCAGTGAGCTCTGGCAGGCCATCGAAGTTGGCGACGGCGGCACCGGGATAACGCGCCAACAATCCGTCAAAATCCTCATCCGGGTCCACCTGCACTGTGAAGTCTGCCCGCGCGCTTGCAATGTGCGCGTCGGTATAAGGGACCCCCACAAGTCGATGTGTGGCCATCAGCTCGTCCACATAATCCGCGTCGATGACTGTTTCTGCAAGGAACGCGTATTTCGGCATGATGCTTTCAGGGACCACCGATTGCGGATCCATCAGGTGATCCACATGCCATGCATCTGAATATCGTCCTCCGACGCGGGCAAGGTCTGGCCCGGTGCGCTTTGACCCCCATTGGAACGGATGATCATATTTGCTTTCGGCGGCCAGCGAATAGTGGCCATAACGTTCCACTTCATCCCGCATGGGGCGGATCATTTGGCTGTGGCAGGTGTAACAGCCCTCGCGGATGTAGATATCGCGCCCGGTCAGTTCTAGCGGGCTGTAAGGGCGCACGCCTTCCACGTCTTCAATGGTGTTTTCCAGCCAGAACAGGGGCGCAATTTCAACCAATCCACCAACGGTCACCACCAGCAAAGAGCAAGTCAGCAACAATGTGGGGCTGCGTTCTAACAACGCGTGTTTATCAAGTATCGGCATTGTCCTCTCCTATTCTGCTGGGGTTGCGTGAGGCAGGGTTGCAGTGGCGGGGGAAGCCCCCCGAATGGTCATCCACATGTTCCAACACATGATCCCGGCCCCGCCAAGGAACAGAACGCCACCCAGACCCCGCACCACATACATCGGGAATTTCGCAGACACAGTGTCGGCAAAGGAGTTGACCAAGAAGCCTTGATCATCCACCTCGCGCCACATCAGACCTTCCATAATCCCGGTGACCCACATGGACGCCGCGTAAAGGACGATCCCCAACGTGGCGAGCCAGAAGTGCCAGTTGATCGCTGCCATCGAATGCATCTGTTTACGCCCCCAAAGCTTGGGCGTCAGGAAATAGATGCAGGCAAAGGTGATCATACCGTTCCAGCCCAATGCGCCGGAATGCACATGCCCAATGGTCCAGTCGGTGTAATGGCTAAGCGAGTTTACAGCCCGGATCGACATCATCGGCCCCTCGAACGTGGACATGCCGTAAAAGCCAAGGGACAGCACAAACATCCGCAAGATCGGGTCTGTGCGCAGCTTGTCCCAGGCGCCTTGCAGGGTCATCAGGCCGTTGATCATTCCACCCCAGCTGGGCATCCACAGGATGATCGAAAACACCATTCCAAGGGTTGAGGCCCAGTCCGGCAGCGCGGTATAATGCAAATGGTGCGGACCCGCCCAGATATACAGAAAGATCAGCGCCCAGAAGTGGATGATCGACAGCTTGTAGCTATAGACCGGGCGACCGGCCTGTTTGGGCACAAAGTAATACATCATCCCCAAGAACCCGGCGGTCAGAAAGAAACCAACGGCGTTATGGCCATACCACCATTGGGTCATGGCGTCCTGCACACCGGAAAAGACCTGCACAGACTTGCTGCCCCAGAAGCTCACTGGGATCGACATGTTGTTGATCACATGCAGCATTGCCACTGTGATGATGAAGCTCAGGTAAAACCAGTTGGCCACATAGATGTGACGCTCTTTGCGGCGCACGATGGTGCCAAGATACACCGCCAGATATGACAGCCACACAATGGTCAGCCAAATATCCACGTACCATTCGGGCTCGGCATATTCTTTGGACTGAGTCGCCCCGAGCAAGTAGCCCGTTGCCGCCAGAACGATAAACAGCTGATAACCCCAAAACACAAACCATGCAGCATTGCCGCCCCAAAGCCGTACGCCACTGGTGCGCTGCACCACATAAAACGACGTGGCGATCAGCGCGTTGCCGCCAAAGGCAAAGATCACAGCAGAGGTGTGCAAGGGGCGCAAGCGACCAAAATTGGTGAACGGCTGTCCCCAATCAAAGTTAAGCTCTGGAAAGGCCAGTTGGAACGCGATGAAGGTCCCCACAAGAAATCCGGCCATGCCCCAGAACGCGGTGGCAATCACACCTGCGCGGACCACCCCATCGAAATATGTGTTCTGTGGTGGCACGGCCGGTTGCGGCTCATCAATCTGGCGCAGTACCCAGATAAACATACCAAATGCGATTGCTGTGATCAGCAACGCATGTACCTGATACGCCAGATCGCGGGCGTAATTCGCACCCATGGCGGCGATCAAGGTCACCAGCCCCAAAAGGACAAGTTTCACGTAATTCATGACGATACCCTTATGTTAAAAAGAGCATCGAAACGCTCCTGTTCGCACAGGGTGTTTACAAAGCCACGCAAGGGCTCTCTTTGATCTGGATCAAGTTATGTTAGAAAAGTCAGGTGCGGTTTAGCCGGCCAATGCAGGATCTGAATCGTCGCCCGTTGCAAGACGTAATCCTTCGTTGTCAATGATTTGGAAGTGATGCCGATCTGTAAAGTCGATGACGCCACGCTTTTTCAGGGCGCTGAATTGGCGGCTGACTGTTTCCAGTGTAAGCCCCAAATAATTGGCGATTTGGTCCCGCGTCATGGGCAGCGGAATCGCCCCTGGAACCTCTGATGGTTCAGAGTGGGACCGTCTCACCAGCATGTCGATAAAGGTCGCGATCTTTTCCTGAGCCGTTTTGCGCCCTAGTAGCAGCATCCAATCGCGCGCAGCGTCCAACTCGTCCAAGGCCAGTTCCATCAGGCGCTGGGCAACATGGGGCGTGTCGTTTACCAATGCCTCAAACGGAGCCCGATCAAAACAGCATAGGGTGACATCCGACGTTGCAGTGACATCAAATTCGATCTCAGTACGTCCGGGCCGCCCAATAAAGTCAGACGGCAACAGCAACCCCACCATTTGCGTGCGCCCGTCTTCCAGCGTTTTGGACAAAGAGGCGACGCCGTATACAAGGGAGGCCACGAACTCCAGCGGCTCGCCACGCCACAAAATCACATCACCCGCCTTATATGAACGGTATGTTTTCATACCTTCTAGCTTGCCGAGCTCATCATCGTCACACCGTGCACACACGGCACGATGGCGAATGGGGCATTCGTTGCATGTCACGCCTTCCAGTACTGGCATTGTCATATCGGGCGACCTTTGGTCAGATGCAGTCTGCACCCTTACTATAGGCAATTTCCCGGCACAGTTCGAGACCGACGTTTTGACGCAAACCAAGCGGTCTTGTGGGGCTAGGCGATACGCGTGCTGCGCCCCGCGTTGCGGCCCGAGAAAATACACCCGCCAAGGAACGTGCCCTCCAGTGCGTTGTAGCCGTGATAGCCGCCGCCGCCAAAGCCTGCCACTTCGCCCACCGCGTACAACCCCGGCACAGTTTTACCATCTGCACCAATCATTTGGCTGTCCAAATCCGTGTGCAAACCCCCCAGTGTTTTGCGTGTCAGGATATGCAGTTTCACAGCGATCAAAGGCCCGTTTTTGGGGTCAAGAAACTTGTGCGGCTTGGCCGTGCGGATCAGCTTGTCACCCCGGTAATTGCGCGCCGCGTGGATCGCCATCATTTGCGCGTCTTTGCTGAAGGGATTGTCGACTTGTAAATCGCGGGCCTCGATCTGACGGCGCAGCTTGTCTTCGTCGATCAAACTGCCGCCTGCGATCTGGTTCATGCCGCGCACAAGGCCCGCAAGGTCTTGGGACACGACAAAATCCTCGCCACGCTCTTTGAACGCCTCAACCGGGCCGGTTGCGTTTTTGCCCGACAGGATGCGCTGCTTAAACACTTCTTTCCACGATTTCGACGTGAAATCCGGGTTTTGTTCGGACCCAGATAGGGCGAATTCCTTTTTGATCACTTTTTGGGTTAAAACAAACCAGCTGTATTCATAGCCCGTGTCCAGAATGGTTTTCAGCGTCGACATGCTGTCAAAACCGGGCAGGGCGGGCGGTGCGAACCGGTTGCCTTCGGCATCAAACCACATCGAAGATGGCCCCGGAAGAATGCGAATGCCATGGCTTGGCCAAATTGGATCCCAGTTTTTCACACCTTCTGTGTAGTGCCACATCCGGTCGCCATTGATCACATGCCCGCCTGCGTCTTCGGAAATCCCGATCATGCGTCCATCTACATGGGCTGGCACACCGGCCACCATCTCTTTCGGGGCGGGCCCCAAACGCTCAGTAGGCCAGACTTTGCGCACCATCTCGAAGTTCCCACCAATCCCGCCAGAGGACACAATGACTGACGCAGCCTCAATCCGGAACTCCCCAACGGGGTCGCGGTTGGTCTTGGCCCCTTGCGGTGCGATATCCTCTGCCAGTACCGTGCCAGACACGCCTTTGGCCGCACCGTTTTCCATTTCGATCCGGTCAACCTGATGGCGGTACTTGAACGTGATCCGCCCGGCGGTCTCGTGTTCCTTGCAGCGGCGAATAAAGTGTTCCAACACACCAAGCCCGGTGCCCCATGTGATGTGAAACCGGGGCACGGAATTGCCGTGCCCGTCTGCATAGCCACCACCGCGTTCCGCCCAACCAATCACCGGAAACCAACGCAAGCCCATCTTATAGAGCCAATCGCGCATTTCTCCGGCGGCAAAATCAATATAGGCCTCGGCCCATTTGCGCGGCATTGTGTCCTCGGGGCGGTCAAATTTCGCAGACCCCATCCAGTCGGATAGCGCCAGTTCTTTGCTGTCCTTGATCCCCATGCGGCGCTGTTCGGGTGTGTCGACCATCA
>CALHST010000265.1 GCA_938038825.1 uncultured Paracoccaceae bacterium
CCTGCCGCAACAAGCCCCTTGATCGCAACGCGTCCGGCAAGGATACCAACCATCGACAGGCCAAATAGTGTGATCATCAACAGTTCAGGCGTGCGGAATTCCAAGACGATGGGACGCGCGACCAGAATGAAAAGGGTTAGAAAACAGGCCCCGACCAATCCGCCGAAAAGCGACGATGCAAACGCAGCGGATAACGCACGTGCCGCTTGTCCGCGTTTGGCCATGGGAAACCCATCAAGGACAGTCGCCTGCGAGGCCGAAGACCCGGGGATGCCCATCAAAACAGATGCAAATGTATCAGACGTCGGCACCACTGCGACCATGCCAATCATCAAGGCAAGGCCAAGGATCGGATCCATTCCGAACATAAATGGCAACAACAGCGATAGCCCGGCAATTCCACCTAAACCGGGAAAAACACCGATGCACAGCCCCATTAAAACGCCAAGCACCAGATAGCCTAAGACCATGGGTTGCAAGATCAGTGCCCAAGCGTCGCCAAGTGCCGGCAGCGCGGTTGCCAGTATGTCCATGCCAGATCGCTCCCCGCTTTGCTTGAATAAACGCCCCACCCGCTTTGAGCGGGGCGTTCAACAAACAAAGCTTAGTTCAGCGACACGCCGTATTTTTCCTGCAGCCAGTTCACCACGAAGGTTTTCGCCTCAGCTGGTACCTGCGTTGCGCTTGCCAAAGCTGTTGCCGCTTTTTCGCCGGTCATCTGAGGATACTTACCAAGACGCGCGCCCGAGATTTCCGCAAAATCTGCACGTGCTTTTACGTCTTCAAAGGCTTTCGTGTAGGTCACGATTGCATCATTGGACGCGCCGTTTGGCAGAAATACCATCTTTTGCGCAGGAAACCCTGCCACAAAGAAGGCTTTCCATGCATCCCATTTTTCGCCAGATGTTTCACACCCTTCGGTCGCATCACAAACTTCCTTAAAGGTCGGGATGTCTGGGAATGTTGGGTCACGCACGATATTGCCTGCGTCGTCCAGCGCGCCCCAAGTCATCATAGGTACGGCTGTGCCTGCCTCGACCAAAGGCGTGACACCTTTTAGGTAAGACGACGATGTTTGGTAGTCGATATTGGCTTCGCCGCGTTCAAACATCAAACGGCCATCACCGCGGCCTTTGATCCCCATAACGCTTTCAACATTCAGACCAAGCATTTCCCACGCGAGTGTTGGCACAAGATCCAAGCGTGTTGCGCCTTGATTGCCATAAATGAAATCCTCGCCCTGCAGACCCGCAGCATTCAGCCCATCCATTTTGGCAGCCATCTCAGGCGGCAAATATGCGACTCCACCGGTTCCAGAAGCCAAAACCACGTTCCAATCCGCATAGTCATATTTGACCCGAGGATCGCCCAAAAGGAATGGGAACTGTGTGGACCCCGAAGATCCGAAAATCAGCGTGCCATCGTCGTAAGACTGTTCTTGAAAGAAGTTCGCGCCTTTGGTGGAACCCGCACCTGGCATGAATTTCACCACAACCGTTGGCTGGCCCGGCAGTGCTTCGGACAGCAAGGGCGCATAGAAATTCGCCCATTTTGCAGATCCACCCGTTTCCGAGAATGGGATAATCCACTCAACAGTTTTACCGGCCAGATCAATTCCGTGACCGCCGGCATTTGCCTGTAGACCAAAGGTTGCTGCAGCCGCTGCCACAAGACCAAGCGCCGCGCGGCGCGTTGTTTTAAAGTTTAACATGTAGTCCTCCCTAGATATGTCGCCCCAACTTTCTCAGGTGGGTGCGTGCATACATAAAACCGCACGCGCTGCGCCCGGTTGATATTTAAACAATGACCTGCGAACCTTGCGTGAAACTTGCAGCGGCAAAAAAACATGCGGATCACGTTGGTCGAAGACAATATCGCATTGGCGAAAGGCATCGCCTATCGTTTGCAAGACGCAGGCCATGCGATCGACGTTCTGAATGACGGCCTTGAGGCCTCGGAATTTTTGACAAATGACACGTCTGATCTGATTATTCTGGATATCAACCTACCCGGCATGGATGGGTTAGAAATTCTGCGCCAACTGCGCAACCGGGATGATCAACGCCCTGTCGTGCTTTTGTCTGCACGCGCTGAAACCAAAGATCGCGTGATGGGGCTGGATGCTGGCGCAGATGACTATCTGATCAAACCTTTCGAAATGGACGAACTTGAAGCACGCGTTCGTGCGCTGACCCGTCGAAGAACCCATCAAGGGCGGCGGGTTTTGACCGTCGGCGCCTTGCAGTTTGACGTTGCAGCGCGCGCCTTGACGGCGGACGATCAGACACTTGATCTTCCACGCCGCGAACTTGCGATGTTTGAATGCCTTATCCTGTCATCCGGGCGGCGGATCACCAAGTCGACCCTTTTGGATTATGCCTATGGCACAGGTGCAGATGTCGAAGAAAGCGTTGTCGAAGTTTACATTTCGCGTCTTCGCTCGCGGTTAAAACCATATGGAATTCAGATCAATTCCGCCCGTGGCTTAGGGTATCAGCTGCAAGGTACATCTGACGCATGACCATGCATTCTCTGCGCATGCGGCTGTTCTTGATCATTTTGGCACCCTTGCTGTGCATCTCGATTATTGCCGCGGCTTGGCAATTCCAAACCACAACGCAACGCGCCGAAGATATCTTTGATCGGGGATTATTGTCTGCCGCTTTGGCCATTTCTCGCGATGTGGCCTTGTCAGGAGGCGACGCGCTAAGCCCCGCCACACGGCGCCTGGTCAGCGATACATCCGGCGGCGAGCTATTCTATCATGTCTTTGCCCCGGACGGAGTATTTGTGACAGGATATGCCACCCCACCTGCAATTGGCGCAAACTTGGTAACCGATGCTGAAGACGTCGTTTACTATGACGCAATCTACCAAAACGTAGATGTCCGGGTCTTGCGGTTTCGCGATGCCATGACAGTCGATGGTTTGGGTGGCTTGTTCACAATTACTGTATGGCAAGACGCGCGTGTACGGGCATCTTTCATCCAAGCCGTTGGGTCACGCGCGATTGGTATTGTTGCAGTGATGCTTGCCAGTGTTGCGGCCGTTGTCTGGTTTGGCGTCGGGCTTGGATTGCGTCCCTTGTTGGATCTTCAGGCCGCCATCGCCAAACGCACGCCCAGCGAACTTGAACCCATCCGCCGGGATGTGCCCATTGAGGTCAAGGGTATTGTCAGCACCTTAAATGACCTGCTGGGTCGGGTGTCCCGGCGGATCAGTTCAAAAGACGAATTCATATCGAACGCCGCACACCAACTTAGAAATCCAATTGCTGGTATCTTGGCACTCGCCGAAGCCGTAGAAAACGCACCAACGTTACAAGCCAGCAAATCCCGGAGCAAAGATCTTGTCAAAGCCGCCCGGAATGCCACCCATCTGACCAATCAGCTGTTGTCGTTTGAACGTGCACGGGGCGATGATGCCGAAGGCCGCGCAGAAACGATAAACGTGTCGGAGCTTATAGAAGACTGTCTGCAACGGTTGCCTCATAATCAGGAAACACGCCCAGTCGAAGTGGTATTCGCCCGGAATGACCCGCCTTTGTTTGTTCAGGGCGACAAATTGATGTTGCAGGAAGCGTTGCTGAACCTGCTGACAAATTCGATGGTCCATGGGGGCCCGAAATTATCCCGCGTTGATGTAAGGGCACGACAAAATGGGCAGTTTGTCATGCTCACGATCCAAGACGATGGCCAAGGCATTGCTCCGGATAAGTTGGATCAGGCGATGGTGCGGTTCGGTCAAGTGAATGCAGGGCCGGGCAGTGGTCTTGGTCTGTCCATCGCGGCGCGAATCGTAGAAAATCATTCCGGCACCCTTGAACTAAAGTCCACGGATGAGGGTTTAACATCCATCATTTCACTTCCGCTGTCGGCCACTTAGCACATTTAGGTTTCTGCACTTAGGTGTAGCTGGAACACGTGCGGCCATGGCTGTTGTCATCATCAAAGCAATGATACAAAAAAAGGCTGCCCATTTCTGGACAGCCTTTGAGACTTTGGTTCGGCGAAAAACTTAGTTTTTCGCGTAGAATTCAACAACCAGATTAGGTTCCATCATGACAGGATAAGGCACGTCACCCAAAGAAGGCGTGCGCACAAAGGTCGCTGTCATTTTGGAGTGATCTACGTCCATGTAATCTGGCACATCACGCTCTGGCAGTTGGACCGCTTCGAGCAGAGCAACCATTTGCTTGGAACGATCGCGCACTTCAATCACGTCGCCTTCTTTAACGCGGTAGGAAGGAATATTAACCTTCTTGCCGTTCACTTTGACGTGGCCGTGGTTCACGAACTGACGCGCAGCGAAGACAGTTGCCACGAATTTCGCGCGGTACACAACAGCGTCCAAGCGACGTTCCAGCAAACCAATCAAGTTTTCACCGGTGTCGCCTTTTACACGCTCAGCTTCAGCATAGATGCGGCGGAACTGTTTCTCGGTCAGATCGCCGTAGTAGCCTTTCAGCTTTTGCTTGGCGCGCAGCTGGATACCGAAGTCGGACAATTTGCCCTTGCGGCGCTGACCGTGCTGGCCTGGGCCATAATCACGACGGTTGACTGGGGATTTTGGACGACCCCAGATGTTTTCGCCCATCCGGCGGTCAATTTTGTATTTGGCAGCAGTTCTTTTCGTCATCCGCTGATCTCCTTCGTTTAGGTTTCGAAGGGCGTTGTCCTCTCTCTGGATTTTGCCAGAGTGACAGGAGTCCCCTTGCAGGGCCCACCAACACCAATGAAGTGGCGCTTATACGCCTCGCAAACGGTGTGTCAATGCCAACGTGAGCTGAAGCTCACCTTACATTTGTATTTCACGTAGGGTGAGCTTCAGCTCACGCCAGCGCGGCACATGCGGTGTGTCTTGGGCACGTAACAAGGTGATCATTCACCAGCCCCATTGCCTGAATCGCGGCGTAAACAATCGTTGGGCCGCAAAACTTGAAACCGGCTTTCTTAAGATCCTTGGACATCCGAGTGGACATCTTTGTGTAAGCCGGGACCTCATCTAAGGTCGCCCACCTGTTTTGCAGCGGCATTCCGTCAACATATTTCCAAAGAAATTGATCGAACCCCTCACCTTCCGCAATGCGCAGGTAAGCTTGTGCATTGCCAATAGTCGCTTCAATCTTCCCGCGGTGGCGGATAATGCCCGGATCTTGCAAAAGACGGTCCACATCCTTTTCGCCCCATGCGGCGATGATTTCTGGATCAAACCCTTGAAACGCGTTTCTGAAATTTTCCCGTTTCTTCAAGATCGTGATCCAACTGAGCCCCGCTTGAAACCCATCCAAGATCAGCTTTTCCCACAAGGCACGTGCATCCCGTTCTGGCACGCCCCATTCGGTGTCGTGATAATCCAGATAAATCGGGTCTGGCCCGGCCCACCCACAACGATCTGTCATTTAAATTCCAATCGTTCAAACTTGATTCAACTTAGCATTTTAAGCGGATGTTAGGCTGCATGCACGTAGGCATATGCTTGACCTCAAGTGATGTGAACAACATGCCGAAATCAAGCAACAACTCCAGACGTGGTGATCCCTTTTCTTCGCAAGGCCGCAGTCCATTGGATTATGCTGTATCGCGCCGCGACAAAGATATTCTGCAAATGATTAAGGATGCTGTCGCATATGAACAGGCTATGTTGGCATACCAACCTGTGGTTCACGCGCGGGCGCACAGTTCGGTAGCCTTTTATGAAGGATTGGTTCGATTGCAGGATGCAACTGGTCGCGTGATTCCTGCACGTGATTTCCTGCCGTTGGTGGAAGACAACGAATTGGGTCGTGAATTGGATCGATTGGCGCTGCAACTTGGATGCCGTGCTTTGTCTGATGTCCCCAATTTGCGGCTATCCGTGAACATGTCCGCACGATCTATCGGATATTCCCCTTGGACCGAAACGTTGAACTATTGGCTCAACAAAGACAACTCGATCGGCGAACGCCTTATTCTTGAGATCACGGAAAGTTCTGCAATGGTCGTGCCAGAACTGGTTGTGGATTTCATGGACCGTTTGCAGATGAAAGGTATCTGCTTTGCGTTGGATGATTTTGGGTCCGGATATACGGCCCTTCGTTACTTCAAAGACTTCTTCTTTGATATCATGAAACTGGACGGCCAATTCATTAACGGCATTGCCAACGATCCCGATAATTTGGTTCTGACAAAGGCGATGCTGACAATTGGCAAACAGTTCGACATGCTCGTCGTGGCCGAAATGGTGGAACATGAGGAAGACGCTGTGATTCTGAACCAAATTGGCGTTGATTGCCTTCAGGGCTACCTTTTTGGCGCTCCGACAACCCGCCCCATTTGGATGCCAGAGGCTGCGCAAAATCGTCGCGGATCTGCAGCCCGATAACCACGCAGGCCGCGATTTAGCCCCAAAACACGTTTGCGTTGCATTGAGTGCAAGGCCGATGCCCGTGTGTCGTCCCCTCCTTTCTGTTGCCGCAGTGCAGCTAATCCGGTAAGCAGGCCTCGATTTTGGGGGGCAAAGTCGGGATGTGTCGCAACGATGCAACATGAACCGCATTCGCCCTGTCCGTATGACAAGGCAGAGGAACAAACATGACAAACGTGGTGATCGCATCCGCAGCCCGCACAGCCGTGGGCAGCTTTGGTGGCGCATTTTCAAATACTCCGGCCCATGACTTGGGCACCGCCGTTTTAGAGGCCGTAGTCGAACGCGCCGGCGTCGACAAAGCAGACGTGTCTGAAACAATACTTGGCCAAGTTTTGACCGCAGCCCAGGGACAGAACCCTGCGCGCCAAGCACATATCAATGCCGGCTTGCCAAAAGAAGCGTCGGCTTGGAGCATCAACCAAGTGTGTGGTTCGGGCCTGCGCGCTGTTGCATTGGGTGCACAGCACATCCAATTGGGCGATGCCGACATCGTCGTCGCAGGCGGGCAAGAAAACATGACCTTGTCCCCCCATGCTGCAGCCTTGCGGGCTGGCCACAAAATGGGTGACCTGAAATACATAGATACCATGATCAAAGATGGTCTGTGGGATGCGTTCAACGGTTATCACATGGGCCAAACTGCAGAAAACGTGGCGGACCAGTGGCAAATCACGCGGGATATGCAGGATGAGTTCGCTGTTTCATCGCAAAACAAGGCCGAAGCCGCGCAGAAAGCCGGTAAATTCGCGGACGAAATCGCCCCGTTCACAGTAAAAACCCGCAAGGGTGACATCATTGTTGATGCGGACGAATACATTCGTCACGGTGCCAATCTGGAGGCGATGCAAAAGATGCGCCCGGCTTTCACCAAAGACGGCTCTGTTACAGCGGCAAACGCCTCTGGCCTGAACGATGGCGCTGCGGCAACGCTTTTGATGAGCGCGGATAACGCTGAAAAGCGTGGCATCACGCCGCTGGCGCGGATTGCGTCCTATGCGACTGCGGGTCTTGACCCATCCGTCATGGGTGTGGGGCCAATCTATGCGTCCCGCAAAGCCTTGGACAAAGCCGGTTGGTCCGTTGACGATTTGGATTTGGTTGAAGCCAATGAAGCCTTCGCGGCCCAGGCATGTGCTGTGAACAAAGACATGGGTTGGGATCCCGCAATCGTGAACGTCAATGGCGGAGCAATTGCGATTGGCCACCCAATTGGTGCTTCAGGTTGCCGGGTTCTGAACACGCTGTTGTTCGAAATGCAGCGTCGCGATGCGAAAAAAGGACTCGCCACCTTGTGCATCGGCGGCGGTATGGGCGTCGCAATGTGTATCGAACGCCTTTAAAAACCTGGCGTACAACAAGGGGCGGACGATAGGCCTGCCCCTTGTGATTGGCAAAATGCTGCATGGCAGAAAATTCACTGCGAAATATTATTGCGCATCATGCCAGCGAGAAGTAACAAGATTTCAATGACGAATCTCTGGAGGAGAATCCCACATGTCTCGTGTAGCCCTAGTGACAGGCGGTAGCCGCGGTATCGGCGAAGCCATTTCCAAAAAATTACAAGCGGACGGCTACACTGTCGCCGCGACCTATGCCGGCAACGACGAAGCCGCCGCAAAATTCACAGATGCCACCGGTATCAAAACCTACAAGTGGAATGTTGCGGACTACGACAGCTCCAAAGCAGGTCTTGCACAGGTCGAAGCGGACCTTGGACCAATCGAAGTTGTTGTCGCAAATGCGGGCATCACGCGCGATGCCCCGTTCCACAAAATGACACCCGAGCAATGGCATCAAGTAATCGACACGAACCTAACGGGTGTGTTCAACACTGTACATCCAATCTGGCCGGGCATGCGTGAACGCAAGTTCGGACGGATCATCGTGATCTCCTCGATCAACGGGCAAAAAGGTCAGTTCGCTCAGGTCAACTATGCTGCGACCAAAGCTGGCGATTTGGGCATCGTGAAATCTTTGGCCCAAGAAGGTGCACGCGCCGGCATAACAGCCAATGCAATCTGCCCGGGCTATATTGCGACAGAAATGGTGATGGCAGTGCCGGAAAAGGTGCGTGAATCGATCATCGGCCAAATTCCAACTGGCCGTTTGGGTGAACCGGAAGAAATCGCGCGCTGCGTTGCGTTCCTTGCCTCCGACGACTCAGGCTTTATCAACGGCTCGACAATCTCTGCCAATGGCGGCCAATTTTTCGTCTAACTGACGAACCACAGAGACTGAAGAAGGTCGCGATTTCGCGGCCTTTTTCGTGCGCCGACAGGTTCTGGGATGTTGTTCTTTCACTCCGACACAACACTGTCTGGGCCGGGATGGTTTTGATCGCATCTTTGCAAGTACCACACTCAGAAACGTCGAGCATCTGGATACCTATGTATAAGATCGGCGATCTAACCCGGAGTTAACTCTGTCGCTGTATGCCGAAGCTGACACCAAAACGATGAGGTCCCCAGCAATGCATGGCACGGAAACACTCAGTTCAAAAAACACAAATCCCAAAGCCGCCCGGATCGCCGCGCTGTCTGCCGAGTATTTGGATGCTGAGCCAAAACGCCGCGCGGAAATTGGCGAAGAGATCGAAGCATTGATCTCCGGTCGCCTTGTCATGCTGCCGGTCCGCCAGCAATAAACGAAAAAGACCGGATCAAACGACCCGGCCTTTCTGTAAGTGTATCCCGCACCGTTACGGGCACGACACACCGATCCCGTAAGAACCTTTGCGCATGGCTCAGCGGGAAAATCCTCCGAACATCCAATTCCAAATGCCCCGGCTGACTTTGCCGCGCTCTGCATGGGCGTTTTGCATGATTTGGCGGATCTGTGGGTTGGCGCTTGATTCAAACATGGTCGCCTCCTTCGGCATCAGTTTCTCTGTTCTGACACCAATATGCACCTTACGAAAAATAACCACAAACGAGACTTTTCACACCTTCAGTTTAGTTTTACTTATGTGACATGACTGATCGACTTCCTCCTCTGACTGCCTTGCGCGCTTTTGAAGCTGCCGCGCGACATATGTCCTTTGCCAAAGCCGCAGAAGAACTAAACGTCACACCTGCAGCGCTCAGTTTTCAGATCAAATCTTTGGAGGAACACCTGGGCACTCCGGTTTTTCGCCGCCTTAACCGGGCAGTTGCACTCACCGAAGCAGGCGAAACATTGGCACCCGGATGCAGCGAGGGGTTTCACCAACTCGCAGCCGCGTGGGGCGCAACGCGCCGATTGCAGGACACCAAAATTTTAACGGTGACCGCGGGCCCTGCATTTACAGCAAAATGGATGGCACCACGCTTGTACGAATTCGCGCAGCTCCATCCTGATATCGAATTGCGCTTTTCTGCGTCCTTAAGACGAATGGATTTCGAACGCGACCAAATCGACGTTGCAATCCGCTTTGGCGTTGAAACGGACACGGGTTTGTTTTCACTCCCCCTTGCCGATGAATGGGTGGTTCCGGTCATGACACCGAAATTGGCCGCGGACTTTCCAACCATCGAAAGCCTAAAAGACGCTGTGTTGATTGTGGATCAATCCATCGACTTCCTAAAGCCCGCCTGTGACTGGGATGCATGGTTCAAGATTGCCGGCGTGTCACCTGTCGAAGCCCACGGCCCTCGATTTTCTCAGGCGGATCATGCGGTGGATGCAGCACTTGCGGGTGTTGGCGTCACTTTGGGGCGCCGTGCGCTGGTGATCAAATATTTAATGGAAGGACAATTGGTTGCACCATTTCAGCCAGCCCTAAACACTGGGGCCCGCTTTCGGTTCCTGTGTCGTGACGGCATGCAAGACAAGCCGCAGATCCGACTGTTCCGCGAATGGATGCTGCGGGAAATCGACAAAGGCCGTCCTGTTGCGGACCAAATGACCATCGTAAATCCAAATCCATAACCAATAGACAACAAAAAAGCCCCAAGAGAACTTGGGGCTGTGCACATCATCCAATGTGCAATCGTTGTTACTCAGAACGGATGTAACATCCGCCCCCCACCACTACAGTATCTAAGGCGATAATCGCTCAATCTCTTCCTTTAGTCGTAGCTTTTGTTTTTTCATGTCCACGATATCAAAATCATTGGTTGCCGGCGCACGTTGTGCTGCTTCTACCGCCTCACTCAATGTTTGATGTTTCCGTTTTAGCTCTTGCAGGTGCGAGCTTAAGGACATAGGCAAACTCCTTTGGTTAGGTGTGGTAGAATAATATAAGCACACTTTTTACGCCACGTCACGCTGCACGCGCATTCTTTGCCTAACCGACACTTAATTGTGTTTAGAATTTCAGCGCAGCACCCGCGCGTAAAACTTGGGAAATCTCCGCGCAATAGTGATCTTTGTCGCCTGGATGATGATCACCGTCATGCAAAATGACCGGTGCGTGCATCAATAATTTGGCCCGGCCTTCCTTGCGCGCCCGCAATATCACAAGCTCTGCCGCGCGCCCTTGACGCGGCGCTAACGGCAAGATTTCCAAACTGCCCAAACGGTTTGCCATTGAAGCCAACGCGTCTGCCAAACGGTCCGCCTTTATGATCATGTGAAGATAGCCCCAAGGCTTCAGTCGCTTCGCGGCCACTTTCACCCAAGTGTCCAACGGCAATCCTTCGCCCAAGGCAACTTCCCGCGAAGCATCCGTTGATGCAGTACCAGACATCCGATCATAATATGGTGGATTTGCAATGACGTGTTCGAAGTTGCGTTCTTTCAGAGCCTGTGGGACGGCGTCCAAATCTGCGCAATAGACGTCGAAAGCTTGACCCGCCTTTTGCCCGTTTTTGATCGCCAAAGCAGCGTAACCGGGGTGCTGTTCAATCCCGGCAAGTTTCAGCCCAGCAACCCGGGTGCCAAGACACAACGCAGCGGCACCTGCGCCACATCCCAAATCCAACACAGACTGCCCTGATTTGGCCGGAACAGTGGCGGCTAAAAGCACTGGATCCACGCCCGCGCGATAACCTTGCCGGGGTTGCCAAAGTTTTAGATCGCCGCCCAGAAAACTGTCGCAACGTAAGTCTTCGTCGGGAAATTCCGTCAAGGCGTTACTTCAATCTCGTTGTCCGTCATAACCCTTGCTGCGCGGTCATAATCTTCGGTTCGCACCATCATGCGGCGTGGGAAAATATCAATACCTCCGTAGAGGTTGCTCATATTTACGTCGAGCTCAAAGCACTCTATATCCTCTCCATTAAGGAGCGCTGTGGCAAAGGCCATCACGGTGGGGTCGGTACTGCGCAGAAGCTCTTTCATACGGACGATTTAACGAGCAATCGGGGCCAGAGTCGAGAGCCCAACGGGGATGTGAATGGACGCCAGCTATAAACCACATGATCGCATGGCCGCGCTATTGACCAACGAGATGGCAGCGGTAAATTCGTTGATCGCAGAGCGCATGGCATCCGAACATGCGCCGCGCATTCCAGAGGTTACAGCGCATCTTGTCGGTGCTGGTGGTAAACGCCTGCGGCCCATGCTGACCTTGGCTGCTGCGCGCTTATGTGGATATGAAGGCCCCTACCACATTCATTTGGCTGCAACGGTCGAATTCATCCATACGGCCACGTTGCTGCACGATGATGTGGTTGATGAGAGCGGACAACGGCGCGGGCGCCCAACTGCGAACCTGTTATGGGATAATAAATCGTCCGTTTTGGTTGGGGATTACCTATTTTCCCGCAGCTTCCAATTGATGGTAGAAACCGGGTCTTTGCGAGTGCTAAGCATCCTGGCCAACGCGTCTGCGACCATTGCTGAAGGTGAAGTCCTTCAACTGACAGCCGCGCAAGATCTTGCCACAGACGAAGCCGTCTATTTGCAAGTGGTGCGTGGCAAAACAGCTGCCTTGTTTTCCGCCGCGACAGAAGTTGGGGGTGTTATTGCGCAAGCGCCGGAGACTCATGTACAGGCGCTGTTCAACTTCGGCGACGCTTTGGGTGTAGCGTTTCAAATCGTGGACGACCTTCTGGACTATCAGGGCCAAGAATCATCAACTGGCAAAAACATAGGTGACGATTTTCGGGAACGTAAACTAACATTGCCCGTGATCAAAGCCGTGGCCAAGGCAGATGTAGAAGAACGCACCTTTTGGCATCGAACCATAGAAAGGGGTCAACAGAACGATGGGGATCTGGAAACAGCGCTGCGTCTGATGACGCAACACGGCACGCTAGAGGCGACAAAAAACGACGCTCTGAATTGGGCGGAAAAAGCAAAGACAGCGCTGATGGTGCTACCGGATCATGATGTGCGCGACATGCTGCACGATCTTGCAGACTATGTCGTGGAACGGATTAGCTAGCCCGCCTTTCCCGTAACTTCGCGCAGCGTGAGCTAAAGCTCACCTTACGTTTTGAACTTATGTAGGGTGAGCTTCAGCTCACGCGCCGAGTGCCAGCGTCAATCTCAGTGCAAAACGGTTGCAGCACACCACCAGTCGGGAAAGGCCGCTTCGATTTCATAGGCTGCAAACTGTGCCGCCTTCAAATCAGGGTATAGCGCAAAACACGTCGCACCTGATCCGGACATTCTCGCCAACAATGCCTGGCGGGATCCAGCCAGAGCGTCCAAAGCCTCTGCAATCCTTGGCTCTTCATTCAAAGCTGGCGCTTCAAGATCATTGCGCTGGTGCTGCAGCCACTCAACAACCGATGCGACATCTGAAAACCTTGGCAGGTCAACCGTCATTGGCGAATTATCCCGGCGCGCCAACCCTGCGAAAACACCACCCGTTGGAATTGGAATACCCGGGTTCACAAGCAACGCAGGCAATGACGGCATCTCAATCGGATTGAGACGTTCCCCGATTCCACTCATACGCGTCGCACGTTTTTGAAGACACACTGGCACATCTGCCCCCAAGGCCAATGCGACCTCGGGCGGGGCAGTATTTCCCAAACTTTCCAAAGCAGACAAAACTGCCGCCGCGTCGGAAGATCCACTGCCAATTCCAGCCGCGTGCGGTAAGTTTTTTTCCAAATGAATGCGCCCAGTCCAGCCGACACTGTCAGCCGCCCGCCATACCAAATTGCGTTGATCCGCCGGGACACCCGATGCAAACGGTCCGGTCACGTCAACGGACATGTTAGTACCCGCAAAAAGCGTGATGCGATCACCGATATCGGCAAACATCACCAAGCTGTCGAGCAGATGATACCCGTCAGACCGTTGTCCCGTTACATGCAGCGTCAGGTTTACTTTGGCTAGCGCCAAAATCGGCTCGCAAAGTGGATCCCTCACTGATCGTCAGCAACTTTCAATGGTGCCGCACCCTCTTGCGCAAGTACAGCGTCCAACCCAATGTCCATCTTTTTGCGGATCCGTTCTGGATCCGCTTCACTC
>CALHST010000266.1 GCA_938038825.1 uncultured Paracoccaceae bacterium
AATCCTGACCCCCAGCCTGCTAACCGCGTTATTGATCGTGTTTGTGGATGTCATGAAAGAACTGCCCGCCACGCTTATCTTGCGTCCATTCAATTATGACACCTTGGCGGTACAGGCCTATCGCCTTGCCAGCGACGAACGATTGGAAGGGGCCGCTGTCCCATCGCTGGTTATCGTGGCCATTGGCCTTTTGCCAGTGATCCTGATCTGCCGACAAGTTCGGCGATAAAAAAAGCCGCTGCGAACAGCGGCTTTTCTACAAAGTTGGTTAGTCAGTTCAGGCAGACTTTTTCCTGCGACGCAGTGCGCCCAGGCCACCGATACCGGCAAGAAGCAACAAAGAGCTTGCTGGCAAAGGAACCGCGTTTGGTTGAACCGCGCCACCTGGGACGACAGCCGCTTGACCAGAAACAGTGTTGAAGCCCGCCGCGCCGAAGATCAACGAACCACGTTCTATGTTCACAAAGCCGAAGAAGATATCGTTGTCATCGGGGTTAGCAAACTGTTGGAAGAAGACTCCGTCGCCCGTACCAAAGATCGCGTCGCCCACTTCGATTCTGAAACCAAGAGTCACGCTTGGGCTATCGGCGGGGACCAGGGATTCGATAAATTCGAAGCTGTCCAGTCCTTCAACATCTGCAGACCCAATTGTGTCACCCGCATCGAAGGTTTTGAGGTTGCCAGCTGCATCTGTAATGAAGTTTGTGCTGGAAGCCCGCTGCATAAAAAAGTCATCTTGTATGACTGGTTCAACACCCAGCGCGAATACGCTTTGAATTTCGTCAAACGACGTTTGGCCCTGAATGAACGGACGGTTTCCGCTAAAAAAGCCACCTCTGATGTCATCCAAACCGTCGTTGTTAATATCAAAGGTCGCTGACTGGCTTGTCCCGTCTTCAATAACTGTTGTGTCCAAATCCAAGGTAACGGTTGTTGCATGCGCTGTCGCGCCAAACGTTGAAAGCAATGCAATCGCTGTCATTTTTTTCAAAAAAGTCATCACTCAATACTTCCTAAATTGGGGTCTGCAACGGAACGTGCCCATCGGTGATTGCTGAGTCAAATGAAAACCGGCGAAAATGAGGCTTTCTGCCCTATTTTGGACAAGTTAGCTAAAATTAGCCAAGTCATTGTTTCTAAGAGCCGAATAATCGCCGCTCAATTTTTGGATTGGTTCTTGGCCGATTCGTGGAGCTGGCAGTTTTCTGACTAACGTGCGGCTGCAATCGCCAGCCCGTCTGTGACAGCAGTAAAGACGTTGGCAAAGGAATGATCTGCGTCAGGGAACCGCGTTTTCATCGTCTTGGGCACCATCGACATCAGACTGGATCCCCCAACATACACCACTTTGGTCACATCTTGGGGCACCAATCCAGCAAGCCCAAGTGTATGGCAGGCGCCTTCGTCCAATTTGGCCGAAAAAGGCGCCAGGCTTTCAGCCAGCGCGGCATGCGGCAGCTCGGCCGCAAGGCCACGTTCGATGTCGTTCAGGCGGATCCGCGGGGCGTCTGCATTGGAATTGGCGGCGATCTTTCCTGCCTCAACCGCAAAGGCAATGTCATGCCCCAATTCATGCTCCAGAACTTCGGCCAACCGATTAAGTTTTTCCGGCTCTACAGCTTGGCGCGCCATATCGGCTGCCAAGCGGCGCGTTTTTGCGGTGTAAAGGAACGGGATTTTCTCCCACGTGGCAAGGTCATGAAAGATGGCGTTGGGTGTGGAACCGGTGCCGGGACCAATAGCGTCACGCAGCAAAGTACCTTTGCCAAGCAAGGGCATGACTCGGTCAATGCTGATCGCGCGGTCAAAATCTGTACCGCCAATTCGCACGCCGTGATTGGCCAAGATGTGCACTCCGCCAGCACCGCTTCTGAATAGAGAAAAGTCCGACGTCCCGCCGCCGATATCAACGATCAGACCTGTTTGGTTGTCAGCTTCAAGCGCGCCGCTGGCAATGGCAGCAGCTTCTGGTTCCGCCAAAAAGGCAACGTCCGTAAAGCCTGCCGCCATATAACACGCCCGCAAATCGTCCTCTGCCTGCGCTTCGCGTGGGTCGTCCACGCCGTGAAACACAACAGGGCGCCCTGACAGGACCCGATCAAACGTCAGCCCGCTTGCGGCTTCGGCGCGTGATTTCATCTCCCGTAAAAAGCGGGCAATGATATCCACAAAGGTTACGCGATCATTCAGGATCTGGCGTTTTTCATGCATGAGACTGGTGCCCAGCACCCGTTTTAGTGCACGCATAAATCGCCCTTCGACCCCATCCAGCAACGCTTGGTTTGCTGGGTCGCCGATCAACGTGCGACGGGTATCAAAATCGAAAAAGAATGTTGTGGGTAATGTGGACTGACCGGGTGCCATAGGAATCAGGCGCGGTTGACCATCAAGCAAGACCCCAGCGGCGGAATTAGAGGTACCAAAATCAATACCCAAAACAGGAGAGGTCATGCCCATACCCAAATTGCAAAGGATGCAAAGAAAAAGGCCGCTCCCGAAGGGCGGCCCTGTTTCGTGTCATTCCAACGGGGTTTAGCCTTGGCGGGCTTTGAACCGACGCTGGGTTTTATTGATCACGTAAACGCGGCCCTTACGACGCACCACGCGGCAATCGCGGTGGCGGTTCTTGAGCGAGCGGAGTGAGTTACGTACCTTCATGGGACGATCTCCTGTGTATCTCATGTGGCGCCAACGCTAGCGGGCCACGGGGTTAAGTTGCGTCTTCAGGCAGCGGCGCCCGAAGGATGAATCTCATGGTGGGCGATACTGGGATCGAACCAGTGACCCCTTCGATGTCAACGAAGTGCTCTACCGCTGAGCTAATCGCCCTTGCCGACTAAAGGTCTTGCCCCAAATAAATGGGGCGCGGAAGCCCGCGCCGGTTCGTGGGCTATAAAAGGAGTCGAGGCGCGGATCAAGGGCTTTTGATACACGGATGTTTTGCGTTATAGTATTTACGTGCAAGGAGCAGTATTTTGAGCAGTGCGTATCAGCTTTTTCTGCCGCAGGTCCGTAAGTCCTGTGTTGTTTTTGCCTCGCCTCACAGTGGGCGAGCCTATTCTGATGACTTTCTGTCACGTTCCATTCTTGACTCCCACGCAATTCGCTCGTCTGAAGATGCCTTTGTAGATCAATTGTTTGACAGCGCGCCGGACTATGGCGCGCCTTTGCTAATCGCAAAAGCGCCTCGGGCCTATGTTGATTTGAACCGTGCAGCGGATGAATTGGACCCGGCCTTGATTGATGGGTTCCAATTTCGGGGTCACAATCCCCGCGTTGCGTCTGGTTTAGGTGTGATTCCCCGTGTGGTGTCCAATGGTCGGCCCATTTATCGGGGAAAAATTTCGCTGCTCGAAGCGCAGTCGCGCATCCGTGACGTCTGGCAGCCCTATCATAACGCCATGCAGGGTCTTTTGGATCAGGCCTATCGTGATTTTGGAGAGGCGATTTTGGTGGATTGCCATTCTATGCCCCATGAAGCGATGGACGGTGTGGCCAAAGGGGGTGTGAAGCGCCCGGACGTAGTCTTGGGGGATCGCTTTGGAGCCGCGGCACGCAATGACATTGTGGATCGGGTCGAATCCGCGTTTCGTTCCGCCGGGTTCACAGTTGCCCGCAATGCGCCCTTTGCGGGGGCTTATATCACACAGGCGTATGGGCGTCCGTCTCGCAAACAGCACGCTGTGCAAATCGAGATTGACCGGTCAATTTATATGGACGAGCAAAAGATCAAGCCAAACGCGCGGTTCGATCTGGTGCGTCGGCGATTGCGTGATGTCATCGCAGACATTTCCCGAATTGGACAGGATCGCATCCCGTTGGCGGCGGAATAAGTCCGATATGCCGTGCCCAAGCACAATGGGGGCTTGGGCTTTGGGGCAGGTCAGGGTACACCCCCGCAAAATAATCTTATAATCAGACATAAGGGACGTCATCCGTGGGTAAACCGGTCGTTTTGTGCATTTTGGATGGATGGGGGCTGAGTGATACGGCCACGGGCAACGCGCCCTTGTTGGCAGATACGCCCGTTATGGATCACTTGATCGCCACGTGCCCGAATGCCACCCTGATCACACACGGCCCTGATGCTGGTTTACCCCGCGGGCAAATGGGCAATTCCGAAGTGGGTCACACCAATATTGGTGCGGGGCGCGTTGTGGCGATGGACCTTGGGCAAATTGATCTGGCGATTGAAGAGGGCTCTTTCTTCAAAAACGCAGCGCTTCTTAATTTTTGCGACACGCTGAAAGCATCTGCAGGACGCGCCCATGTGATGGGGCTTTTGTCCGACGGGGGGGTGCATGGTTCACTCGACCATATGATCGCGTCGCTAAAAGCTTTGCGTGATCACGATATTCCTGTGGTTCTGCATCTCATCACCGATGGTCGTGATGTTGCACCACAATCGGCTGAAATCTATTTGGAAACGTTACTTGCGGCGATGCCGGACGGGGTGCAAATCGCGACTGTATCGGGGCGCTATTACGCGATGGACCGCGATAATCGCTGGGAGCGTGTGCAAACGGCGTTTGATGTGATGGTTCATGCAAAAGGACCAAAAGCTGTAAATCCAGCAGATGCCGTTGCTGATGCTTACGCCCGAGGCGAAACTGATGAATTTGTCGCGGCAACAGTGTTGGGCGACTATGCCGGTGCTGCGGACGGTGACGGGATCTTTTGCCTGAATTTCCGGGCGGACCGCGCCCGCGAGATTTTAGCGGCAATGGCACAACCGGATTTTGACGGATTTGATACCGGCCGCCGACCCCAATGGGCCGCACTTTTGGGCATGGCAGAATATTCTGACGCCCATAGCGCATGGTTTGATACGGCATACCCCAAACCCGAAATTGTGAATACGTTGGGGGAATGGGTTTCCAAGCAAGGGAAAACCCAATTTCGCTTGGCTGAAACGGAAAAGTACCCGCATGTGACGTTCTTTTTGAATGGCGGCGAAGAAACCCCCAATACCGGTGAAGACCGATTTATGCCGTCTTCGCCCAAAGTGGCCACTTATGATTTGCAGCCCGAAATGTCGTCGGGCGAGGTCACAGACCAATTCGTTGCGGCCATCGAAAAGGGCTACGATCTGATTGTCACCAACTATGCGAACCCGGATATGGTGGGACACACCGGCGATCTGGAAGCTGCGAAAGCAGCCTGTTCTGCGGTGGATGCGGGACTGGGCCGCGTGCTCAAGGCATTGGACGCGGCAGGTGGATGCATGATCGTAACTGCGGATCACGGCAATTGCGAAGTCATGATTGACCCCGTCTCCGGTGGTCCGCACACGGCGCACACGCTTAACTTGGTGCCGGTTATCCTTGTCGGGGGGCCAGACGGGGCGGTGCTGCGCGACGGTCGGCTTGCAGATTTAGCGCCCACTTTGTTGCAGCTTATGGGGTTGGACAAGCCTGCTGAAATGACAGGCGAGACGTTGTTATCGTGATACGTTGGGCCGTTCATTTGGCGACCATTGTGGCGTTGGCTGCTGGGCCAGCAGGGGCACAAGTGGGCCCTGCGGACCAAGCCGTTATTGCATTGAAATCACTGGAAGAAGCCTCGCGGCAATTGGAAGATGCTCGCAAAGCGCGCGACCGTGTAAAGGCGTTGACGGCAACCGTGCGCGCGTTTGAACAAGGCTTGGGTGCGATGCGGGAAGGATTGCGTCAAGCGGCCATTCAAGAACGCGCGTTGAGTGATCGTTTGCAGGCGCAAGAGTCGGAAGTCGCTGCGCTTTTGGGTGCATTGCAAAGCATTGGCCGTTTGGACAGCCCGCAAATTCTGTTGCACCCATCCGGGGCGTTGGGCACAGCCCGCGCGGGGATGCTGCTGGCTGAAATCAGTCCGGCCCTCAACACCCGCGCTGACTGGCTGCGCCGTGATCTGGACGATATTCAGACATTGCGCCGTTTGCAGCAGGATGCTGCAAGTCGCATGGCCCAAGGACTGAGCGAAATCCAAAACGCCCGCGCCGAGCTTAATCAAGCGCTGGCGGATCGCGAAGACTTGCCAAAACGGTTTGTCAGCGACCCGGATCGGGCAGCTATTTTGATCGCTAGCGCGGAAACACTTGATGGGTTTGCTTCGGGCCTCAGTCAAATTGTGGCAAAAGAGACCGCGCCGCCGCTGGAGTTGGACACGCAGATCGGCAATTTGCCATTGCCCGTGCAGGGCCTTGTTTTGCGCAAAGCCAATGAAGCGGATGCGGCGGGGGTTGTCCGACCCGGTGTATTATTGGCCACACGCCCTGCGGCGTTGGTGACCAGTCCGGTGGCGGCGACGATTCGCTATGTTGGTCCTTTGCTGGATCTTGGCCAGGTCGTAATTTTGGAACCGCAGGTGAATAGCCTCATTATTCTCACAGGATTGGCACAAACCTATGGCACAGCGGGCCAAGTAATCTCGCAGAGTGAACCTTTGGGGATTATGGGCGGCGGCAACTCGGCCACAGATGACCAATTGCTGTCACCAATCGGTGAAGGGACTGGAACTGAACGTTCAGAAACGCTCTATATAGAGGTAAGAGACAATAATCGCCCCGTGGACCCGGCAAAGTGGTTCGCCTTTGGGCCTGAAGGATAAGGTAGAGGTATGAAGAAATTTGTCATGGCCGCGCTTGGCGGTACAGTGGCGGGCGTGCTTGCGACAACGCAAATTGCTGGTCCACTGCTTGCGCAGCAAAATGATAACAATGCAAATGTGTATCAGCAGCTTGATCTGTTTGGGGACATTTTCGAACGCATCCGTGCGCAATATGTCGAAGAGGTTGATCCTGGTGAGCTGATCGAAGCTGCTATTGATGGCATGCTGACCTCTCTTGATCCCCACTCGTCCTATCTGTCCCCCGAAGACGCCCAAGCCATGCAGGTGCAAACCCGTGGCGAATTTGGCGGTCTAGGTATCGAAGTGACACAGGAAGAGGGTTTTGTAAAAGTCGTCTCGCCGATTGATGGCACCCCTGCGAGTGAAGCTGGTATCGAGGCCGGCGATTTTATCACTCATGTGGACGGGGAAAGCGTTCTGGGTTTGACACTGGATTCTGCCGTGGATCTGATGCGCGGCCCTGTTGGATCTGAAATCATCATCACCGTCGTGCGCGAAGGCGAGACTGAACCGTTTGATGTCTCCATTATCCGAGATACGATCAAACTAACGGCTGTGCGAGGCCGCACCCAAGGCGACACAGTGGTCATGCGGATCACTACGTTCAACGATCAAACCTTCCCGAACCTGAAAGAAAACATCGCCAAAGAGATCGAAGCCGCCGGTGGTATCGACAATGTGAACGGCTTTGTGATCGACCTGCGCAACAATCCGGGCGGCTTGCTGACTCAAGCGATCCGCGTGTCGGATGGTTTCTTGAACGAGGGCGAGATCGTGTCGACCCGTGGCCGTCGCTTGCAAGATGGCGAACGTTACAACGCGACACCGGGTGACTTGGCCGAAGGCAAACCGATTGTTGTTCTGATCAACGGTGGTTCTGCGTCGGCGTCTGAAATTGTGGCTGGCGCGTTGCAAGATCACCGCCGAGCGATTGTTGTGGGCACGAAGAGCTTTGGCAAAGGGTCGGTTCAAACAGTGATGCGCTTGCGCCAAGAAGGGGCAATGCGCCTGACCACAGCGCGCTATTACACGCCATCTGGTCGGTCGATCCAGAACTTGGGTGTAAGCCCGGACATTATTGTGGAACAGCCACGTCGCAGTCCGAATGCTGAGGAAGACGAAGAGCAGACAAACGCACGTCGGCAACGCTCCGAAGCGGATCTGCGTGGGTCGATCAGCAATGATTCTCTGTCCGAAGATGAGATCCGTCAAATCGAAGCAGACCGCGCCAAGGCCGAAGATGCGGCGACTTTGCGGGAAGAGGATTACCAATTGGCTTACGCCATCGACATCCTCAAAGGTCTCAGCGCGATTGGCGATCGGGATAAGTAATCTTCATGCGTGAGCTGAAGCTCACCTTACGTTTGTTCAGACTGTAAGGTGAGCTTTAGCTCACGTTTCGCATAGCGGCAGCTAGTTCATAGTGGCACGCACACGGTCAAAGAAATCCATGACAACCTGGGCGCCGGAAAACGGTGCGTTTTGCGTGTTTGGCCAATCGTGGCCGTATCCCAACATCGCCAACAACGTCACTTCGCGACCGTTTTGCGGGTTGCGATAGGTGTGAGCTGTCGCGTCTGGAACATTGACAGCAGGGTCAGTTGGCGTGGCCCCGTTTATCCCTCGCCAGAAATCCATGATGTTTTCCACAGAACCGCCACCGCCCCAACCCGATGACTCGGACGTAAACCCGTCATAGGGGATATAGGGGTCTTCGGTGCCATGGATGTGCAACGTTGCGACAGGCTGCTTTGGGATACATGCACGGCGCACATCACCACTCATCAGCCCAATCGCGATAGCCTGCGCGGAAAACACTTCGGGCGCTTCACATCCCAAACGATAGGCCATGTATCCGCCCATGCTGATCCCCATGACAAATGTCTGTTCAGGATCAAGATCATACCGGTTTTGAAGGTCCCGCGCGAGGTGGACAAGAAATCCTACATCATCCACTTCCGAAAAGGGGAAACCACCGTTCCAATGAGTCCCCCATGAACTGTCCAAACCTTGCGGGAAAGCCAGAGCGTAACCTTGTTCCATGGCAAGGTCATTGATCCCCAGCCCATACCGCAACTTGGCCGCACGACCCCCCAAACCATGCAAGACGATGATTAACGGAGGTTTGGCTTCAGTTTCCGGGGGCAATTGGACATGAAAGTGCCGCGCCATTCCGTCATGCATCATTGTTTGTGTGTCATGGAGTGTGGGCCGCGAAGGGAGATCCGCAGCCAAACCCACCAAGGGGGTCACCAACAAAACCACACATAGTTTAAAAAAGTGCACCCTAAGACCCCAAAACTGCGGAGAGTATCCCCCGATCTGACGCACAAACTTTAACATCACGTTGCACCTAACGTGAAAGTCGGACTGTAACGCATGCGAAAGTGAACTGTGTTCCGTCCCGCACAGAGTTGCAATCAGACGCCAGTGAGGTCAATCTTCCGCGCATGGAATTTTTGGACGTCACGCACAACCCGATGCTCGTGATTGCCTCGCTTGTAATTGCGATGGTGGCTGGATTTACAGGGCTGACCCTGACCAAGGATTTGTCATCCAAAAGCTTTGCACAACGCAAAATCGCCATTGCATTGGCCTCGGTCGCGTTGGGTGGGGGCATCTGGTCGATGCACTTTGTTGCGATGCTGGGTCTGCAAATGCCGATCCTGTTTTACTACGACGCGGCAGTGACGTTGGCCTCGGCGCTTGTGGCCATTCTGATCGTGGGGGCAGCACTCACGCTGCTGCATTTCATTCCGCGCACGCCTTTCATTGTCACACTCGCGGGTGGGTTGGTCGCCACGGGTATATTGTCGATGCATTACATCGGGATGGCGGGATTACAGTTATGCCGGGCTGTGTATACGCCGTTTGGTTTATTACTTGCCGTCCTGTCAGCATTTGGTCTGTGCATTGCTGCGTTTTGGATGGCCTATGGGGAACGTTCTAAGCGTAACATCCTGTTGGGGACTGTTTGCTTTGGCTTTGCCGTTGTGTCTGTCCACTTTGTTGCGATTACTGGGACCCAGTTTGTGGCGGTGCCGTCTTTCCACGAATTCGGCCCGATCATGAGCAACGAAGTCTTGGCCCTGGGGGTTATTCTGACCAGCTTTGTGATCTTTGGGGCCTTTCTGTGGGTTGCGGTGACGTTTTTGGTTTTGCCACCATCAGCCACAATGACAGCGCCAGAACCGATCCAAAAACCAGATGATATCCCCGAGACACTATCGCCCATTGGGGTGCGAATCCCGTGTGAAAAAGACGGCAGCACCGTGTTTCTGGATCCGCGTCAGGTCGCAATTGTGCGGGCCGAAGGACATTATACCCATGTCTACACCGACGGGGCGCGCCATTTCTGTGTGTGGCCCATAACCGAGGCCGCAAAGCGTTTGACGCAGCTGGGGTTCCTGAAAGTGCACCGCAGCTATTTGATCAACCCAACTCATATCGAAGCGTTTGAAAAACAGAAGGACAAAGGCGTGTGCCGTTTCGCCGGTGCTGACATGCCACCTGTTCCTGTTAGTCGATCCAACCTGAAAGCCATCCGCGACCTGCTAGAGGCTTAAGCTGCGCGCATTTCGTGCAGCCACAGGCGCATTTCGTGCAAAATCCCCTTATTTCGTTGATTTTCAGGTGCTCTGAATCGCCGGGCGTGTGCCAATCGGTCGCAGCCAGGAAATTGCTTCACGGGAGGAACCGCAATGATCCCAGCGCCGTTCGATTATTATCGGCCCAATGATATGGCGGGCGTGCTCGCCTTGCTGTCTGAACACGGGGATGATGCCCGTGTCATGGCGGGGGGGCATTCGCTGATCCCCATGATGAAACTGCGTATGGCAGATGTGCCGCACCTGATTGATTTGCAAGATGTCGAGGGGCTGTCGGGGATTACCGTTGCCGACGGATCTGTGCGGATCGGTGCGATGACCACGCAGGCGGAAATCATTGATCATGCCGGACTGACGCAAGTGGCCCCGATCATGAAAGAGGCCGCCCTGCAAATCGCAGACCCGCAAGTGCGCTATATGGGCACTGTTGGGGGGAACGTAGCAAATGGCGATCCGGGCAATGACATGCCGGGCCTGATGCAGTGTTTGGACGCGCACTTCACGCTTGTCGGCAAAGACGGGGAGCGTACCGTCGCTGCGCGGGCGTTTTACGAAGCCGCCTATATGACTGCGCGCACAGATGAAGAAGTGCTGACCGCGGTGACCTTTCGTGCCACGTCGGGCGGCTATGCCTACGAAAAGCAAAAGCGCAAAATTGGTGACTATGCCACCGCCGCCGCTGCCGTCCTGATCACCAAAGAAGGCGGGACATGCACTGCTGCGTCCATTGCAATGACCAATCTGTCAGATGTGCCCGTGTTTTCAGCGGACGCGGGTGCTGCCTTGGTTGGCTCATCGGTTGATGATGAAGCCATTAAAGCAGCCAAAGAGGCCATGCTCGGGGATATTGATCCCAGCGAAGACAATCGCGGCCCGGTCGCATTCAAGCGCCACGTCGCAGGCGTCATCCTTGCCCGCGCGATCACCCGCGCTTGGTCACGGGCATAAGGGGAACAGACATGTCTAAGAAAATGCACATTACCCTAACAGTGAACGGGAAAGAGGAAGAATTCCTCGCAGAACCGCGTGAACTGTTGATCTATACGTTGCGCGAACGGCTTAACATTACGGGCCCTCACATCGGTTGTGAAACGTCACATTGTGGGGCCTGCACTGTCACGCTGAACGGCAAATCAGTGAAATCCTGCACGATGTTTGTGGCGCAAGCTAACGGTGCGGAAGTCACCACAATCGAAGGTATGGGTGGCCCAGACGCGCTGCACCCGCTGCAAGAGGCGTTCAAGGAACACCACGGTTTGCAGTGTGGATATTGCACGCCCGGCATGATTACCCGTGCCGCGAAACTGTTGGAAGAAAACCCAAACCCGACCGAGGAAGACGTCCGCTTTGGCATTGCCGGTAATCTGTGCCGCTGCACCGGATATCAGAACATTGTTAAGTCCATTCTCGCCGCCGCAGCGACGATGAATGCAGCCAAGGAGGCCGCAGAATGAAGGACGACGTAGACAGCCCAGAAGATCGCCGCGCCTCACTCAAAGGCTTGGGCACCTCGCGCAAACGCGTGGAAGACGCGCGTTTTACCCAAGGCAAAGGCAATTACGTGGACGACATTAAGCTGGACGGCATGCTGTTCGGCGATTTCGTACGCACCCCGTACGCCCACGCGCGGATCAAAAGCATCAATATTGACGAGGCGATGAAAGTCCCCGGCGTGTTGGCTGTGTTGACCGCTGCTGATCTGGAACCGTTGGGCCTGCACTGGATGCCGACCCTGGCGGGCGACAAACAGATGGTGCTGGCAGATGGCAAAGTGCTGTATCAAGGCCAAGAAGTGGCCTTTGTGGTTGCCGAAAACCGCTATGCTGCTGCGGACGGGATCGAGCTGGTCGAAGTCGACTATGAAGAACTTCCCGTTATCGTGGACCCGTTCGAGGCGTTGAAAACCGACGTGGTTCTGCGCGAGGATCTGGAGATAGGTGCAGATGGCGCGCATGGACCGCGCAAACACCCCAACCACATCTTTACGTGGGAAGCGGGCGACAAAGAGCCAACAGAACAAGTCATTGAAAACGCCGACGTGGTGGCCGAAGAGATGGTCTATTACCACCGTGTTCACCCGTGCCCTTTGGAAACCTGTGGCTGTGTGGCATCCATGGACAAGGTCAACGGTAAGCTGACGCTGTGGGGTACGTTCCAAGCACCCCATGCGATCCGCACTGTGGTCTCGCTGATATCCGGTATCGAAGAACACAACATCCGCGTTGTGTCGCCGGACATCGGCGGCGGCTTTGGCAACAAAGTTGGCGCTTATCCCGGCTATGTGTGTTCCGTTGTGGCGTCGATTGTGACGGGCAAACCCGTCAAATGGATCGAAGACCGCATGGACAACCTCATGACCACCGCTTTTGCACGTGACTATTGGATGCAGGGCAAGATCTCGGCCACGAAAGAAGGCAAGATCACTGGCCTTTGGTGTCACACGACAGCCGATCACGGTGGCTTTGATGCCTGCGCAGATCCTACCAAGTTCCCCGCCGGGTTTATGAATATCTGCACCGGGTCTTATGACATCCCGACGGCCTATTTGGCCGTGGATGGTGTTTACACCAACAAAGCGCCGGGTGGTGTGGCGTATCGCTGTTCCTTTCGCGTGACCGAAGCGATCTATTTCATTGAACGCATGATCGAAGTCTTGGCGATTGAATTGAACATGGACGCAGCCGAACTGCG
>CALHST010000267.1 GCA_938038825.1 uncultured Paracoccaceae bacterium
GGATTGATTTCCAGCATCTCCATGTCTTTTTCGACGAACAGTTTATAAAGCGTCCCCATCAAGCCAACACATTGTTTGACCGCCTTGCCCGCCAAACCCAAGTTGAACGCGATACGACGTCCGTGATACGGTTGATACCCGGTGGCCGGATCGACCGAGAATGATAGGATCTTGTCTGGCGTGCTTTCGGCCACTTCTTCGATGTCCATGCCGCCTTCGGTAGAGGCCACAAAACTCACGCGCGAGGTTTGGCGATCCACAAGCAAAGCAAGATAGAATTCTTTTTCAATGCCAGAACCATCTTCGATGTAAATGCGATTGACTTGCTTGCCTGCGGGGCCTGTTTGTTTGGTGACCAACGTGCGGCCCAGCATTTTCTTGGCTTCGGTCGCGGCCTCTTCCACGGATTTGGTTAGGCGTACACCGCCTGCCTCGCCTGCGTCGGCTTCTTTGAAAGAGCCCTTGCCCCGGCCGCCCGCGTGAATTTGTGCTTTGACCACCCACATCGGGCCGTCCATTGCACCTGCGGCTGTTTTCGCGTCTTCGGCTTTGAGGACAACACGCCCGTCGGAAACTGGGGCCCCGTAGCTGCGCAAAAGGGCTTTGGCCTGGTATTCATGAATGTTCATGGAAGAGGGTCCTTAGAAATGTCGCGTTGGTTGTTCCTATACGACCAGCCCTTACGGGTTGGTAAACCCGAAATTGGTCAGACCCACGCGTTTTTGATGGATTTCGTGCTTTTGTGATCACATGAAAAAAAGTGTGATCACAAAGCCAACTCTCAAGCGAATAAGTGCCTAAGTTTGCACCGGCACAACATGATTCGGATAAATGCGCCTTTGTTAATTGTTGCTTGGCGTATCGCTAAATCGCAAATTCCGCCTATCCAACCGGCGCGCCCTCTTGGTTCAAACCGCTTGGACAATCTACGTGATTTATGTCTTCGTGCGCCAAAATCCGACGCGTTTGCGCTCTGAGATGGGTAGGCGGAACCATGACAGGGCTTGTAACCCAACGAATGCTGAAATTGGCCACAAACACCAGCCAAATCCGTTTAATGTCACCAGATCAAGAGCCGCAAATCCGCCCACAAACAGCCGATTTCGCGATCGTAGTTTTTCGTATTTTGAAACGGCCACAAACGTTTGCGCCTGCTCCAGCGTTTGTTCAGGTGCAATCATTCTGGGCGCAAGATCTTCGATTGTCGAAGGTGCCGCGACACCATCCGCGACAATTGCGTAAATGGGCATACCTTCGGCAAAACCCTTCGGCTGGGCGCTTCCAAGGTGGCGGAATTCCGCGTCCAGACGTCCTTTGGCCTGATCAATGACTTGTTGCGTCGCAAGGATACCGCCTTCGCGCGCCATATCCTGAAGACGGGCTGCAAGGTTTACGCCGTCCCCGAGAATATCGTCGCCATCAATGATGATGTCCCCAAGATGCAGCCCAATACGGAAAGGTAACAAGCCGTCTCCTGCTTCGAGTTCGCGCTGAATGGACACAGCCGCAGCAACCGCATCTACGACGCTTGGAAACTCAGCGATTAAGCCGTCACCAGCCGTATTGGCAATGCGCCCGCCTCGCATCGCAATACGAGTTTCGAATATGTCACGAGATCGGCGCAACGCCTGCACCGTTCCGACCTCGTCCGATTGCATCCGTCCGGAGAAATTCGCAGCATCAGCGGCAAGGATGGCCGTTAGCTTGCGCTGGATTCCTGGAATTTGGGTCATGGATCTATGCTAGGTGCCAGGGCCAGAAAGGGAAACCAAAAAAGGCCGGGCGCTTTGACACACCCGGCCTTCTTGTCTGTTTCAAAAAGCGATTAAGCCAGACTGTCGTCGATGCCTTTGCATGCGTCAACCAAGCCTTTCACAGCTTTCACCGAGCTGTCGAACATCGCTTGTTCATCTTTGTTCATCGAAATGTTGACGACACGTTCGACACCGCCAGCACCAATCACGGTTGGGACACCAACATAAAATCCGTCGAGACCGTAAGCACCATCAACATAGGCCGCACAAGGCAGCACGCGCTTTTGGTCTTTCAGATAGGCTTCTGCCATCTCGATTGCGGATGTCGCGGGCGCATAAAATGCCGAGCCTGTTTTCAACAAGCCAACGATTTCCGCGCCACCATCGCGCGTGCGCTGTACGATACCGTCCAGTTTCTCTTGTGTGGTCCACCCCATCTCTACCAGATCTGGCAAAGGGATACCGGCCACTGTGGAGTAGCGCGTGAGCGGAACCATTGTATCGCCGTGGCCACCCAAAACAAAGGCGGTGACATCTTTCATCGATACGTTGAATTCTTCTGCCAAGAAGTGGCGGAAACGAGCGCTGTCCAACACACCAGCCATGCCGCAGACTTTTTCGTGTGGCAGGCCAGAGAATTCGCGCAAAGCCCAGACCATCGCGTCTAGTGGGTTCGTGATACAAATCACAAACGCATCCGGTGCGTTGTCGCGAATGCCTTCGCCAACGGATTTCATAACTTTTAAATTGATGCCCAACAGGTCATCGCGGCTCATCCCTGGTTTGCGAGGCACACCAGCGGTCACGATACAAACGTCCGCGCCAGCAATGTCGGCATAATCCTGGGTGCCTTTCAGCGCGGCGTCAAAGCCTTCTGCTGGTCCGGATTCGGCGATGTCCAACGCCTTGCCTTGAGGAATTCCTTCGGCAATGTCGAACATAATCACGTCGCCCAGCTCTTTCAGAACAGCAAGGTGTGCGAGGGTTCCGCCGATCTGCCCGGCGCCGATAAGGGCAATCTTGGGTCTGGCCATGTGTGATGTCTCCGGTTTGTTTCTCGTCGGGCGCGTGCCTAAGGCGAATGGACGCGCGGCGCAAGGCTACAGCGTTCCGACTGAGTAAGCAAAGCGATCACAAAGGGATCGTATGGGGCATGGAAACTGTTGGATATAAGGGGATTGTGCTGGTTTTGGGCTGAATTGCGCTGAGTGGTTTAGTTTGGCGGCAAAGTTGGAATTGCACGCTTTGAACGCTCAACAGGTAGGCTGCGCGCGAATCCTGCGTTACGATCAAGCATGGCAGCGGGGGCGCAGCATGCTTTGGACCTGTTGCAATAGGCATTTCTGGGCTTGGGGCTGGCTTTGACATCTGACGTGAACATACGGTGTGCCAATAACGCGGACCAACTGGACCTGTTTGCACTATACACGGCGTTGTCCGGGGCAGAAAATTTAGGGTCCGTTGAACAGATCGAACAAATTTTGGCGCATAGCGGAACATGTATTTGGGTCGCGCAGTATCACGGTCAGCTCGTGTCTATGGCGACATTGCATCTTTTGCCGAATGTCACAAATCAAGGACGCCCTTATGCGTTGATCGAAAATGTGGTGACATTGCCATCCTATCAACGGCGCGGCTTTGGCCGAGCCGTGATGCGGGCGGCCATTGATGCCGCTTGGGACGCAAATGCGTATAAGGTCATGTTGATGACCGGGCGGACCGCGGGCGCAAAGGGATTTTACGAAAGTCTTGGTTTCGACAGTTCCGAAAAATGGCCAATGACATTGCGGCGCACACCCGTGCGTTCATAGCGGCAGATGGAGGCGTTTGGGATGCACCGAATGTCGACCGCATACCCAACAAGAGCCACCATCAGATCGTTTTATGCATCGTCCGTGATGTCAGGAAGCGCTTCCGCCAATTCCTCGAATGCTTGTCCTGACGCAACAAGACACGTTAGCCCATTGGGCATGGTCACCGTAATGGTCCACGTGCCCGTTTTGCTAGAGGCGAAGACCTCGACAACTTGATTGTTGGCACCCAATCCCATGGATTGGCGGGATTCGCCGTATCCAGATGCCAAACGGTCCACGACCGCGTCACGGGGCGCGCAATTGCGGCCTTGTTGCTGCTGCGCTGTTGCTGTCACCGTCGTTAATGCCAATACCGCGCCTGTTGCTATCACAGCTGTCAGAAGTCGTTTCATAGCCTTGTCGTCCTTTCATAAAAGGTGTCGACACGCACATCTGGCCCAATCCGAACAGCTGTCCGGTGATGACGGGTCGGCCCCGGGTTTAATCGGATCCACAACCAGCACCGTGCTTTTGTTGGCGGCCTTGCCAATGCGGCCCTCCCGCTGGTCTGTGAATGGAACAAAGCATGCCCATTGGACTTAAATTAATGGTTAAGGGCGCGTACGGATGCTAAAATTTTCCACGTTTTTGCTGCAATGCGGCGTGATTGCGCTTGAATATTTCGTAAAAAACAGCCACCTGATTGCGCAACAATATTACTGTAACTGTGCCTTTGGAGGGTTTCATGACCGATCAGCGCCCCTATCGTTCTGTTTTGTACATTCCGGGATCCAAGCCTCGGGCATTGGAAAAAGCCAAGACTTTACCGGTGGATGCGATCATCTTTGATCTTGAGGACGCAGTGTCCGCGGATGAAAAAGAGGCCGCGCGTGCGACTTTGGCCGAAGCTTTGCGCGCAGGCGGTTACGGTGCGCGCGTGAAAATCGTGCGCATTAACGGTTTGGATACGAAAGGGGGCAAAGACGACGCGAAAGCTGTCGCCCAAATGGCGCCAGACGCAGTTTTGCTGCCCAAAGTCGACTCACCCAAGGATCTGGATGCGCTGTCCAAGCTGACGGGTGGGCTGCCGCTGTGGGCAATGATGGAAACGCCGCTGGCGATGTTGAATGCCGCCCAGATTAGTGCGCATCCGCAATTGGCAGGCATGGTGATGGGAACGAACGACCTTGCCAAAGAACTGCAGTCGCGCTTCCGCTCGGATCGGCTCCCCCTGATGGCGGGGCTGGGGTTGTGCGTCCTGGCGGCCAAGGCCAATGGGATCATCATTGTGGACGGCGTCTACAATGCGTTCAAAGACGACGCAGGCTTAAAAGTTGAATGTGATCAGGGCCGAGACATGGGCTTTGATGGCAAAACGCTTATCCACCCGGCGCAGGTGGACATCGCGAACACCGCTTTTGCCCCTTCAGAAGAAGAAATCGATCTTGCCCGCCGCCAAATCGCCGCGTTTGAAGAGGTTGAAGCCACGGGGCAAGGGGTTGCAGTGGTCGATGGAAAGATCGTCGAAAATCTTCACGTTGTCACTGCGCAGCAAATTCTGTCAAAAGCAAAGGCAATCGCAGCAATGGCAGAGGTCTAGCTATGTATTGGATTGTCCTAATTCTGGGAGTGGCTCTGTGGTGGGGGGCGCATCTGTTCAAGCGTGTTGCGCCGGAACGTCGCGCGGCGATGGGCGACGGCGGCAAAGGCATGGTGGCGGGCGCGATTGCCCTGTCAATACTTCTGATGATCATCGGGTTCCGCGGAACGCCTTATGTCGACGTGTGGAACCCGCCGGGCTTTGTGATCCATATCAACAACCTGCTGATGGTCATCGCTATTTATATGCTGTCACCCGCGCCGAAACGCGGGAAATTGCTGCAAGGGATGCGCCATCCGATGCTGACAGGCTTTGGCGTTTGGGCGGTTGCCCATTTGCTGGTGAATGGGGATCTGTCATCAGTCATTATGTTCGGCGGGTTGCTGGTTTGGGCCATCATGACCGCGCGCATTGTCAATAAAGCAGAACCCACATGGACGCCAAACACAGATGGGACTCTGGCCAAAGACGGGATGTTCCTTGCGGGCAGTGTCGTTTTGCTTGGGGTCATCGGCATGATCCACAACCTGCTTGGAAAGTGGCCGTTTCCATCATGAGCACCCTGTATCGTTTGCTGACCGAGGAAGACACCTCGGCCTTTTGTCACAAAGTCACCGAAGCGCTTGCCAAAGGGTGGGTGCTGCATGGCGACCCGGTTTATGCCTTTGATGCCAGCACAGGAAAAATGCGCTGCGGGCAGGCGGTCACCAAAGAGGTGGACGCCGATTACACGCCCGATATGAAACTAGGAGCACAATGAGTATGGCCAAGACCAATTCAGGCCGGTTTTTCGAAGATTACAAAGTCGGTCAACAGATCGACCATGCCGTGCCGCGCACAGTGGCGGAAGGCGAACGGGCTTTGTACCACGCGCTCTATCCGCAGCGTTTTGCGCTGTATTCCTCGGACGCATTTGCACAAGGGTGCGGGCTGGAAAGCTCTCCGCTGGATGATATGATCGCGTTTCATACGGTCTTTGGCAAAACAGTTCCGGATGTATCACTGAATGCGGTGGCCAATTTGGGCTATGCCGAAGGACGCTGGCTGCGCCCCGTCTGGCCGGGGGATACGCTGCGCTCGGTTTCCGAGGTGATTGGGGTCAAACAGAACTCGAACGGGAAAACGGGCGTTTTGTGGGTCCGCACGACAGGGTTCAACCAAGTGGATGAACCGGTGCTCAGCTATGTGCGCTGGGTCATGGTGCGCAAGGGCGACTTGGATGCGCCCGCGCCCGAGGCGGTTGTTCCCGAACTGGCCAAAGTCGTGCCTGCGGATCAGTTGGAGGTGCCCGAGGGGCTCGATTTTTCCGACTATGATTTCGGTTTGGCGGGCGAGGCCCATCGCTGGGGCGATTACGAGATTGGCGAGCAAATCGACCACGTAGATGGTGTGACGGTGGAAGAGGCCGAGCATATGATGGCCACGCGCCTGTGGCAGAACACGGCCAAAGTGCATTTCGACACCTCTGCCCGTCCCGATGGCTCGCGTTTGATCTATGGTGGCCACGTGATTTCCATGGCGCGCGCTTTGTCG
>CALHST010000268.1 GCA_938038825.1 uncultured Paracoccaceae bacterium
GTCGGCTCGAGCTCTTTCAAAAAGCCTTCCATGAATAGTTGCGCGCCACGCTCCATAAGGCTGGGCGCATCGCTTTCCTCGTCCGCCATAGACGCAGTCGCGGCAAAAATGATGGCAAAGGAAAGTAAAATGGGGCGCATAAACAGTATATACGCGACATCGCAAGGAATTTTGAGTCCCCCGCCCCATGTCAGCAAGATAATGCGCATCTAGATGTCGATATCCAGCGTGACAGGGAAATGATCAGATGCCGTAACAAGCGCATCGCGCAGGGTCGGAGTTTTCCAACACGCCGGGTCATCCATCGGATGCCAGATCCGCCAAGACGGTGATTTTTTTCGAAATACGTCAGACACAAACACGTAGTCCAACAAAGCCTGCAGAAACCGCTTTTCCTGCCTGATCCAAAAGCGCGACGTCGTGGGAACCGCCCCCACCCGCTGTGACAAGGCGCGCGCCGCATGCGGGTCAAACAGGTCACTGCCCATGATGATTTCAACAGACGAGCGCCCAAACAAGTGTTCGTATTCGTCCAAACCCGGGCCGTCATTCAAATCACCCAACAACATCATAGGCGTTTCATCTACAATGTGACTGTCCAGGCGACGACGTAGCCAAATAGCCTGCGCCAATTGTTTGCGTCGATTTGCAATCGAAATGCGCATCGCCTCTTTGTCGTTTTTAGCACCATGCGGCGCTTTGGATTTCAGATGCGCCCCAATCATGTGAAAATGGAAACCTGCGCTGGTTTCGATATCCAACTCAAGTGGCGGCTTCGAAAACGTAACCTGATCTTCCTGCGCATCGACGTCCAGATCAATTTTCAAAACCCCATCAAAACGAGGGGCTGACGTATCGGTCATAGTGCCGCGCGGTGCGTGCTTGGCGTTCAGGCGGTCAGGGTCAAACATCAACGCGATTTCTTGCTGCGTATCATTGGCAAACCCCGCCACAGTGCGGCGAACGCGCAAATCGAACCGGCGTGCAAAGTTTTCCAAAGCAGCCACTGTATCGGCGTTTTTCGACGCATCCGGGGCTTCGATCACCATGATCGCATCTGCATCAATCGCCCGAAAGACTATTCCCAGCGCCTCCACTTGCTGCGCCTTAGTCACATTGTAGCGCGCTGACCAAGTGTCATCCGCAACAACGCGGTTGTCTTCATCAAACAATGAGGAAAACCACTCGACGTTATATGTCGCAATGCGCATCAGGTTTTCTTACCAGACAGCACTTCCCAAGCGCGATTGATATCCACCATCCGTTTTTCAGCCATCAGGCGGGCCTCGTCCGGGACACCGCGGGCCATCAACGCATCGGGGTGGTTGTCTTGAACAAGTTTTCGCCACGCGCGCCGTATCTCGGCCTGCGACATGCTTGAGTCGATGCCCAGCACTTCATACGGATCCGGTTCAGACCCTGGGACAAAGCGCGCCCTTAACGACCGATATTCCCGGTCTGGAAGATCAAAAATTTCTGCCACCCGGTCCAAAAACGCGTCTTCGTTTGGATGATAAACGCCATCTGCCAAAGCGATGTGAAACAGGCCTTCGACCAAATCTGTCAACGTTCGAGGATGCCCGTCAAACATTCCGCGAATGCGATTGGCGTATTCTTCAAACCCCGCAACGTCTTGACGTGCCAAGTTAAAAACGCGGGCGGCCCCGGCTTCTTCATGTGCAGAAATATGGAACACTTCGCGGAACGCTGTGACCTCGTCGCGGGTCACATGGCCATCCGCCTTCGCCATTTTGGCGCCCAACGCAATCACCGCAATGGTAAAGGCGACAGAGCGTTCGGGCGGCGTGCGCAACTTGTCAAAAACAGCTGTCAAACTGTCGCCGCTTGTTAGCGCAGAGATGGCTTCGATGATGCGGGACCAAATCGACATGGCCTGACCTTATCCTTGTCTGTCGCCAGTGTCAGTGCGACCTTTACAGCTTTTTCTGCATAAGAACCAAATCGTGACGCGCACCGAACTTTTCACCGACACCGGGCAGCAAGGCTACATGCGTAAACCCTTGTTTTTCGTGAAATCGTTGCGCCTGCGCGTTACCGCCATCACATCCTGCAATCAACACATCAATTCCGCTTTTGACCGCGGAGTGTTCGATCACACTGAGCAATTCCGCGCCAAGCCCCCGCCCCTGAGCCGCCTCGGACAAGTAAATACTGTGTTCTGCGACAAAGCGATACCCAGGCCCCACACGGAACGGCCCATAAGACGCAAACCCCATAATCTGCCCATCCTGATCAATCACAAACACCGGACGGTCTTTTATCCATGCGTCCAATTCCGCCTTGGTTTTTTGTACCGTCGTGAATGTGATTGTCGACTCGCGGATCACTGTATTCCAAATATCTAGGATCCCCTCAACATCCGCAAGAACAGCGCCCCTGATCACCCTTCGATTCTCCGAACACCATGGGGTGTGATGAATTCCGCTGACATGCCTTTGGGGCCAGTTTCCATGCGAATCCGGTCATCTGCCAGAACTGGTGACATCAGTGTCTGCAGCTCGTCAGCCTTTGGATGCATCAAGGTCAGCCGCGTCAACCGAACGCCACGCGCTGTTAGATTCCGTGACGGATGATCCCCACGATCCCACTGGATAAGAGCTGGCGCGCAATTGTCAAACGGCAGGATCCCATCTTCTGGGACCGCCATGCGCCATTCCAACGCTCCGCGCTGCAAAGACACTGGATCCCCCATGCGCGCATCCAAAGCTGCTAAGTCTGTTGAAAGCTGATCCGTGGCGCATATCCAGTTTGTCAGCCGAGGCGCACCGGAAAACCGGTCCAAGTCAAACCATCGCGGACGATCCGGCGTCGGCGCTTCCGGGTTGATTGCAATGGCTTCGAGATAAAGACCATCTTCCAAACCCAAAAGGGCATTATGTGTATGGAAAACGGCGTGTTCGCCACCCGCTTGCAACGGAACGCCAAGGGCCTCTTCTATATACAGTTGCGCAGCGTCTCGCGTTTCGCCGCTGATCGCGATGTGATCAAGTTGCATAGCCCTGCACCTTTTTGTTGCCCTTGTGGCAATTTGCACGATAAATCCGCTAAATTTAAGTTGAATTTTGCCCGGTACATGCCATTTACCTAACTAATTCCCGACTAAAATGGAGCGACTTTAATGCTTGTGAGAGCCATCGACAAATTTTTTAGCCATGAAGCGTCGGGTGGCATCTTACTCATGCTGTCCGCATTGCTTGCCATGATTGTGGCCAATTCCGCGCTCTCCGGCTTTTACGAAGGGACTCTCGCAACCAAGATTTCCGTTCTTTGGGATGGCGAGGGCCTGTCCAAAGCATTGATTTTGTGGATCAATGACGGCCTTATGGCCATCTTCTTCTTTCTCATCGGTTTGGAACTGAAACGAGAAATGCTGGAAGGCAAACTGAAAAACCCCTCCGACGTCGTGCTTCCGGGTGTCGCCGCCATCGGCGGCATGGCCTTGCCGGCTATCGTCTTTGTTTTGATCAACTGGAATTATTCCGTAAACCTCACGGGTTGGGCAATTCCTGCTGCGACCGACATTGCGTTTGCGTTGGGTATCTTGGCACTTGTCGGTTCGCGGGCCCCGTCGTCGCTCAAAGTGTTTTTACTGACACTTGCGATTTTGGATGATCTGGGTGCCATTCTGATTATTGCGGTCTTCTATACGGCAGAATTGAAAGTCGACTATCTGTTCTTGGCTTTGGCACCACTGGCTGGTCTGCTGTGGCTGAATTACAAAGGGGCGCACAGGATTGCACCAGCCATTCTACTGGGCGCCATCATGTGGTATTTTGTCCTGAAATCAGGTGTTCACGCGACTTTGGCGGGCGTTGTAACCGCCTTCTGTATTCCTTTGAAAGACAAATGGGGCAAGTCACCTTTGCACTCGCTGGAACACGGCTTGGCGCCCTATGTTCTGTACCTGATCATTCCGATTTTCGCGTTTGCAAATGCGGGCGTGGTGCTCAAGGGGATGACCTTTGGTGATTTGTTCGCGCCCTTGCCGCTGGGCATCGCACTAGGTTTGCTGATTGGTAAGCAAGTGGGGGTCTTCGGTCTGGTGATGCTGATGGTGAAAACAGGCATGGCGCGCATGCCCGCTGGGGCCACGCCGCTGCACATCTATGGAATTGCGTGTCTTGCCGGTGTTGGATTCACCATGTCCTTGTTTATCGGATCATTGAGCTTTGCGGATCCGTCGCTGATGAATGATGTCCGTTTGGGCGTCCTGTCCGGGTCAGTCATTTCCGGTATTATGGGGTACACCGCACTCATGATGGCGTCACGCAGGACCGAAGATGAAGCACAACCTGCGCCTGCCGAATAATCAAACACCGTGAGCTGAAGCTCACCTTACAGAACATCCAAATGGGTGTGCGTAAGGTGAGCTTCAGCTCACGCGCCGCTTTTATGCGCGTGCGTCGCGAATAAGACGCAAGATATCTTGGGCCGCTTCGGGAATGTTCGTCCCCGGCCCAAAGATCGCCTTTACACCGTTTTCATACAGAAATTCATAGTCCTGCTGCGGAATGACCCCCCCGCAAATCACGATGATATCGTCCGCACCCGCCTCTTTCAGCGCCGCCACCAACTGCGGAGCCAGCGTCTTGTGCCCTGCAGCTTGTGAACTGATCCCAATCACATGGACATCATTGTCCACAGCATCCTGAGCAGCTTCGGCCGGGGTTTGGAACAACGGGCCCACATCGACGTCAAAGCCGATATCCGCAAAGGCTGTCGCGATGACTTTTGCGCCGCGATCATGCCCGTCCTGCCCCATCTTGACGACCAGCATACGTGGGCGGCGGCCTTCTTCTTCGGCAAAGGTCTCCACCGATTTCTGAATGGCCGCGAAGCCTTCATCACCTTCATAAGCCGCGCCATAAACCCCGGCGAGCGTTTTGACTTCCGCACGGTGGCGACCAAACACTTTTTCCATTGCCATACTGATCTCTCCCACAGATGCGCGTGCCCGCGCGGCGTCGACTGCGGCCTCTAACAGGTTACCGCCTTCCTTGGCGCGGCGCTCTACCTCGGCCAAAGCATCCGCGCAGGCTAGTGCATCCCGTGACGCTCGCATCTCGTTCAGACGTGCCACCTGAGAGTCGCGCACTGCCATGTTATCTACATCCAGAATATCGATATGCTGTTCGACATCGGATTGGTATTTGTTGACACCAACAACCACGTCTTCGCCACGGTCGATCAAAGCCTGACGCTTGGCAGCCGCTTCTTCGATCCGCAACTTTGGCATTCCCGACGCCACGGCTTTGGTCATACCGCCAAGGTCTTCGACTTCTTCCATCAAACCCCAGGCCGCTTCTGCCAAATCATGAGTTAATTTCTCCACATAATACGATCCCGCAAGAGGATCCACGACATTTGTGACACCGGTTTCTTCCTGCAAAATCAACTGCGTATTTCGTGCAATTCGTGCGGAAAAGTCTGTGGGTAACGCAATCGCTTCGTCCAATGCATTTGTGTGCAACGACTGCGTACCGCCAAGCACAGCCGCCATGGCTTCATAGGCGGTGCGCACCACGTTGTTATAAGCATCCTTCTCTTGCAGACTGACACCCGAGGTCTGGCAATGCGTACGCAGCATCGACGATTTGGGGTTTTTCGGTTCAAATTCGCTCATGACCCGATGCCACAACAAACGCGCTGCCCGCAGTTTTGAAGCCTCCATGAAGAAATTCATGCCGATTGCAAAAAAGAAGCTGAGCCGCCCGGCAAACGCATCCACGTCCATGCCACGGTCAATCGCGGCACGGACGTATTCGCGCCCATCGGCCAAGGTAAAGGCCAGCTCTTGCACCAAATTGGCGCCAGCTTCCTGCATGTGATAGCCAGAGATCGAGATCGAATTAAACTTCGGCATGTTGTTGGACGTGTATTCAATGATGTCCGCAACCAATCGCATCGAAGGCTCGGGCGGGTAAATATACGTGTTACGCACCATAAACTCTTTCAGAATGTCATTCTGAATGGTGCCTGCAAGCAAGGCGCGATCCACGCCCTGATCTTCCCCTGCTACAATGAAATTCGCGAGGATCGGGATCACAGCCCCGTTCATCGTCATCGACACGCTGACTTTGTCCAAGGGGATCCCATCAAACAAGATCTTCATGTCTTCCACGGAATCGATGGCCACGCCAGCCTTACCCACGTCACCCTCAACCCGCGGATGGTCGCTGTCATAGCCCCGGTGCGTTGCCAAATCGAACGCGACGGACACGCCCTGTTGGCCCGCGGCCAAGTTACGGCGATAGAAGGCGTTGGATTCCTCGGCAGTGGAAAAACCCGCATATTGGCGGATGGTCCATGGGCGTCCTGCATACATGGTCGCCTTGACGCCACGGGTAAAGGGCGCTTCGCCCGGGATCGAACCCATATGCGGCAAGCTATCTGTGTCTTCTGCCGTGTAAACAGGCTGCACCGGAATGCCTTCAAGCGTGTTCCACGTCAGATCGTCCAGTGGACGGCCCCGTAATTCGCTGTCAGCCAGTGCTTTCCAGTCGTCCTTTTTCGTCATCGATGTGTCCTCTTACATCTGCACCAAAGTGGCCGCTGGCCGGAATGGCATTTTCTGTCAGTGTTGCAAGACCGTCGGCCCCTTGAGCGAGCCAAAACAAGTCATCCGAATAAGCCTCTTGAAGGGCCGTTTTTTGTGATGGGTTGAACGGCTGCCAAACGCCCTCAACGTCTGGCAGTTGATCGGGATCTTGTTCCCGATCTATGAGAATTTTACGCAGCTCCCGCACTTTGGGAGAGCGATTGATCCAATTCTGGGAAGTCGTGCCCAAATCCGACGGCACGTTGTCCAGAAGGGCCGCTTTTAACACTGTATCCGGGTCCGCCAAATGACTTTCAAAAGGCATCACAGTTAGTGTCGTGTCGGGCAATGCGCAGGCGACATCCATGATGACGTCACGCCATCCGCGACGTGCCTTGACCAGATCATCAATCTTTCTTTGCGACGCCACAGGGCGCCCGCGGGTAACGGCATGGCTCATCGACGAGGCCCAAAATGTATCAAGGGACCGGATCGTCAACACAACACGGTCAACCTGTCCACCAAAGGCACGCAAGTAACGTGCCATACGTTCGCCTGCAGCAGGGTACAGGCTTCCATCCCGCAGGTTCCCAATGATGGACCCCATCATGTTTTCATCGCTGACCAAAAGTGTGTGGTGCCCTTGTGCAATCTGCTGTGAGAGCTGAATTTGTACCCGGCCTTCGGCACGCTCTTGCATGTTTTTGCGCCACGCACGGTTCATTGGATTGGGCACAAGCCCGTCGAACATCCCCTTGCGGGTTTGGGCAGGGCGCCAAACAGCAATACCGGCTTGATTAAGACCTTCGGCCTTGTCTTTCAAAAAGGTCTGAAAAGTTGTTGTTCCGGTGCGATGCGCCCCGAGATGTAAAACAATATCCATGATGCCGCACAGCCTTTGTAACAATGCCGCCCCAACCGGCCAACTCAGGGATAAGACCCCGATCATGGCGCAATCCTTGTTTCAACAGGCTTAACAGAGATTTTAGACTGATTTACTGTCGCAATCCATTTTAACCCGCTTATATTACCCAATATGAAAATCGCACACGCATCATCCTTAGCCTTTGTTTTTACATTTCTTTTTGCTGCCCCGATCTGGGCGCAAGATGACGCTTCCAATGGCGATGACTCGTTCATTTCCGAGGCTTTGCAGGCCGATTTAAGCGAATTTTTATGGAAAAACCGTCCCATCGTTGTCTTTGCGGACAGTGCAGATGATCCTGCGTTCATCAAACAGATCGCATTGATCGAGGAACGGGTTGATGCGTTAAAGATGCGCGATGTGGTGGTGTTAACGGATACCGACCCGGAAAAGATGTCACCGATCCGCAAAAAATTGCGTCCCCGTGGGTTCATGTTGGTGATCATGGGCAAAGAAGGCCGTGTCCAATTGCGCAAACCATTCCCATGGAGCGTTCGGGAAATTTCGCGCACTATCGACAAATTGCCGATCCGACAGCGCGAAATCCGCGATGGCACCGCCGGAAGTGGATGATCCATTGCTTGGGCTGCCTTGAAATTAGCCCCATTTGAAGATATGTTCACACGTGATGAACGAAATTGGTGTAAGGAAACATCCAATGGATCACAGTCACCGGAACGTCCCGCGCGAACCTGTCGAAAATGAAGGCAACCCGTTAATCTAACGGGGATTTTGGGGGCATCTGACACGCTCATCCCAGACGCCTTAACCATCCCCAAAACGGGGCATCTTTCAACGCATCTTCTGCTTTAATGGCCGCCGCCGGCACTTTGCGCTGCAGGTTAATGTAACGCAGGACCGCATCCTGACGTCGCTCCCATGGCAGGTTTCGGAACCCATCCATATCAAAACGCGTTTCAATCTCGCTGAGGCGGTCCAATAGCTGAAACAGCGCCATCACCCGTTCGATCTGATGTTTGCGCAAGATTTCAATCTGTTCGACAAGGCGCTTCAGAACTTTGTATTGAGATCCATACATGACGAAGATTTCATAGCGGTGGTCATCAAAGAACAGCGCTTTGGTATTGTCTTCAACACGGTCCCAGTCCGTTTGTGACGTGGCCGCGATAATCTGCTGCACTTCGACTAGGGCCGCACGGACCACATCGCGGCGGCGTTCTTGTTCCAAATTGGTTTGACGCAGCTCTCCTGTGACAAACGCCACAACCCAACCAGCTGCAACCACAATGGCGGCCACAACAGCGCGTGTTTCGTCCGTTTCAAGGAAATCTGCCTGCACCACGCCATAGATGATCGCCCCGGCCAAGGCGCCTATAGGCAGAAGTGCGAGCATAGCGCGCAGGAAGATGGTCACAATCGCCATGCCAGCAAGGGCAAAATACACACAGCCCATGCTGACAGTGATCAAAACTGCGGCCAGCCAAAAGGGCCATCCAAAATGGATGAGCCCATAGGCACAGGCAGCAAGGCCCATTGCCAGATATATCGCAATCCAGCCGCGCATCAGATCATTCGAATTCGATGATCACATCGTCCACGGCCAAGCTATCCCCTGCCGTTGCGTTGATCTTGGCCACAACACCTTTGCGCTCTGCGCGCAGGATGTTTTCCATTTTCATCGCTTCCACAGTGCACAGCGCTTGGCCGTCCTGCACTTCGTCACCAACCGCGACCGCCACGTTCACAATCAAGCCCGGCATCGGGCACAACAACATTTTCGATGTGTCGGGGGGCAGTTTCTCGGGCATCAAACGCGCAAGTTCCGCCTGACGGGGCGTGCGCACGTGAACCTTCATGTCCGCACCCCGGTTGCGGATCCGAAACCCCCCAGAAATTTTGCCAACTTTCAGGACCAGTGGCGCATCATCCACGGTTAACTCCGCCAAAGTTTGCCCCGGCGTCCAGTCGCCTTCGACCCGGCATGCGGTACCATCGTTAAACGTTACGGAAGAACCCGTCTGATCCGCATCAATGCGCACATCAAAGCTGTTGCCCTGCACGGCGACATTCCAATCGCTGCCGACTTTGCGTTCATGATTGTCCATGCGGCCCGACACACGGGTTCTGCGAATCTCGGCGACGCGGTGCATCGCGGCCGCTGCTGCTGCGATCCGGCGCAATACACCCTGCTCTAACGTGACACCTTCAAACCCGTCTGGATATTCTTCTTCGATAAAGGCCGTTGTCATATTGCCGGATGTGAATTTTTCATGGTCCATCACGGCAGCAACAAAGGGCAAGTTATGCCCGATGCCTTCAACCTCGAACCGATCTAGGGCCACGCGCATGGCTTCGATTGCAGCGGGTCGATCTGGCCCCCATGTGCACAGCTTGGCGATCATTGGATCGTAATACATGGAAATCTCGCCGCCGTCGTAAACACCGGTGTCGTTGCGCACAGCGGTTTCACCAACCGGCGCATCCCCGTGCCACGTTCCCGCAACCTGCATTGGCCCGGCGGCCGTTTCCTGCGGCGGGCGATAGCGGGTCAAACGACCGATAGACGGCAAGAAACCCCGATACGGGTCTTCGGCATATAGACGGTTTTCAATGGCCCAACCGGTCAATGTCACATCGCCTTGTGTCATCGACAACGGCTGCCCCGCTGCAACACGGATCATCTGTTCCACCAGATCCACACCTGTAATCAGCTCGGTCACAGGATGTTCCACCTGCAAACGTGTATTCATTTCAAGGAAGTAGAAGTTTCGATCGCCATCCACGATAAACTCGACAGTTCCGGCACTGGCATAGCCAACCGCCTTGGCCAAGGCACAGGATTGTTCCCCCATCGCCTTACGCGTTGCTTCATCCAAAAAGGGCGACGGGGCTTCTTCGACCACTTTCTGGTTCCGGCGCTGAATCGAGCATTCCCGCTCACCCAGATAGATGCAGTTTCCATGTTGGTCCGCGAGAACTTGAATTTCAATGTGGCGGGGTTGTGTAACGAACTTTTCGATAAAAATCCGATCATCCCCAAATGAATTTGCTGCTTCGTTTTTCGAGGATTGGAACCCTTCGCGCGCTTCGTCGTCGTTCCACGCGATCCGCATGCCCTTGCCGCCGCCCCCGGCAGACGCCTTGATCATCACGGGATAGCCCACTTGGTTCGAAATTTTGACCGCGTCTTCTGCGTCTTCGATCAACCCCATATAGCCGGGCACGGTCGAGACATTGGCCTCTTGCGCGATCTTTTTCGAGGTAATCTTGTCGCCCATGCTTTCGATCGCGCCTTTTGGGGGGCCAATGAAAGCAACGCCAGCCGCCTCTAGCGCCTCGGCGAATTTGGCGTTTTCAGACAGAAACCCATAACCCGGATGCACCGCTTCGGCCCCGGTGTCTTTGATCGCCTGCATCACTTTGTCGATCACAATGTAAGACTGGTTCGCAGGGGGTGGCCCGATGTTGACCGCCTCGTCCGCCATTTGAACATGCAGCGCCTGCTTGTCAGCATCCGAATAGATCGCAACTGTTTTGATCCCCATTTTGCGGGCTGTTTTTATCACACGGCAGGCAATTTCACCCCGGTTCGCAATCAGAATCTTCTTAAACATACATCCCGTCCTTTTGTCGTTTTGAAACCGGCGCTGTGCGCGGTTGTATTTGTCTTGATTTCGCTGAGGTCATTGCGTTGCGCGTGGTCAAAGATGACAGGTCTGCGCACAGCATTTGTTTGGGGTTTGTCTGGTTCGAGGCACCGGCGCGTTCGCAGTCCGAACGCACGTAAACCGCGCAACCGGGCGCTAATGCAGGTGTCGGCCATTGGACCTGCAATCAAAGACATGTTCGGCACGGGCCGTATGACACGCCAAGATCCACATGCAGCATCCGCCACATGCGTCCGGTCGATTAACGTCGCGCTGTGAATTGAGTTAGTTGCACTTGCCGGGATTTGTCTGACAGTACAGCAAGTTCCCTGCTGCCCCAAGGACCGCACCCGTGAAGGGCGAACCATCCAGAACCACGGCAGTCGCGGCCCCTGCCCCTGCACCGATAAGCCCTTGTTCCGGCAGTGTGTCGCCGCAGGCTGCCAAGCTGAGCGCTGTCGCACATAAGAGTGTCCAAGCCTTGATGCGCATATCGTCTTTCCTTTGGCAATTTGCCACGTTGATAAGGCAGTTTTTGGGCAAGCCCCACTGTGTTGCAACTGCTTTGTCGACCACAGGTCCAGATCGGCAAAACCATGCTGAAAAGGTTGTTTTTGTTGGGGAAGATATGTGAGCAGCGCCGAACTGGGGGTATGGCGCTGCCCACATAGGGAAGGGGTACGGAAATGTCGCATTCGTCGAACAGCTTTGAAACCGCCCTTTTGAACACAACTTACATTTGCATGGGATTTTTCTTCCCGCAATCGTAGTGTGCGAAATGCGCGGAAATCGGCCAGCACCCGCCTATTCAACCTATAGTTGGGCGAGAACATGCTTATGAATCCCCGAAAATATCTGGGAAATTGGCTTGCGCGGCCCGCAAATCCAGAACCAACAAGGCGTCATAACTTTCAGGGTCAAACGGATCTTCTGCAGGTATGACCTCACGGCCGAATAACCAGTTCAGACGCCCTGCATCCAAGTTGCCTCGTTCAAACGGTTGATCCCCGAAATTCTCCCACAATGCGCGCAAGAAACCTGCATCTGCCCGTTTGTCCGGCGCTTTTCGGTCAGAAAACCGTTCGCGCGCCTTCAAAGGTGTCACCCCTTTGGGGTTCGGACGTCGAATTGTGAATTGAAAGTCTGTGCCCGGCAGTCTGCCTGGGAAACCGCGATGTTTCAGCATGTTGCTGCCCCCTCGGGTTGGGGGTGAGGGGCGGCCCCAAAGGCCCGCCCCAAACGTCGTTTACTTGAACTTGCCGGTGAATTCAGGCTCAGACGAGATCGGCTCAGGGTCGACCACGACGAATTCTTCTTCCTGCTCACGTGCACAAGCGGCCACAAGGACGATAAGTCCAAGTGTCGCCAGAACTTTAAGGTTCTTAGACATTTCTGTCTCCTGTCACTGTTCCAAGGCGTCTGCGCACTGTTTCGCGCGCCCTGCCTTACTTTCGAGGTAAGGATCCTGGAGGGGATCCCCGATGCATTGGTAAACAAACACCCGTCAAAAAGATATGCAAGCTGTGACGACTTCTTGGGCTGTGACGTAAAAGACTCACACCCTTGTCCACAGGCACAACGGTGCGCAACATGTTGCGGTTCCATCAGAATCCCTCCCAAACACAATCGGCGTTTTCAAGCCGAAATACTTCGAAATACTGCGTTGCATCGGGATCAGACGCCCCGAATTCGACCACACGGTCGGCAAGTGAAATCGCAATTTTGTCAGCGACAAGCGCGAAGTCTGTGACATAGCCCAACACAAAATCCGTGCAGATATGGGGGAAATCCCCTTCCAAATCCGCGTAACTGGGCGCCAACTCTGTCGTTCGGTCGATCACGGGTGCCACAAAGCGAAACCGGACCCAGTTTTCGTCATCAACTGTGTCCACCAACACCTCGTGCAAGGCCGCTTGCGTCCCGGACGGCAAGTCCAGAACCTGCCCTTGGGCCGTTGTTGCCGTCAGAACGGCCAAAACCAGTGATATGTTCGATATGGTCAAGAAAAATCCTCGGGACGTGTGTGGAACTCTGCCGGAGATGTGATTTCGACAAGCTCCATGTCATCTGAATGGCGGACTTCCCGGTGTTTTATCCCCGGCGGCTGCAGCACACAGGACCCCGCGCGCAGCATATGGTCGCCAGTTTGTTCATACTCGAACACAACCCATCCCTTGGTCACATACACCATCTGAAAATCCAGATCATGCGAGTGCCATTCGCCGGGGCTTTCTTCCCCCGGCACGGCCCGGATCACATGTGCGCCAAACTTGCCTTGCGTCGCGGCGTCTATGCCCAACGGGCGGTATTCAAAGAACGGGCGCAAGCCTGCCCCTTCGAACTTACCGTCATCCGCGTGTGACACCACAAACGACTGATTTTTCCACAAACTCATGTGCTTACCTTTGATTTTCGGTTTGCATGGGTGATCCAACGGTGTCGATTGGCAGGATTATCCAGCACAGTTTCGATTTGCTGGACGAGAGAGGCCGTTTTGCGCCCGGAAATTCGCCCGCCCGCCGTCACTTGCCACCCACTGTCAGTCGTCGCCAACCGCACCACCGGAGAGAACCCCCGCACGTTTTGCAGCGCGCGCCACATGTCTTGGCGGATCTGATGCGCATAGCGCAGCGCCCTGCCCTTGGGCAGCGTCGTGGTTGCGGACACGTCAAAGCGCGCAGGCAACTGGCGACATACCGTCACCTGCCCGTCTGTCGTATGAACGTTCCAGCGGGAGTGTTTCATGGCCGTTTGGCCACGCA
>CALHST010000269.1 GCA_938038825.1 uncultured Paracoccaceae bacterium
TCCAACCCTTCGATTGCGTCGGGTTCGCCGACCACCAAAGCGACAGCCTCGCCTAAAAAGCGCGTGAAACCTTCGGCAAGCGCGGGTTGATCCGCGAGAGGCGGAATGACGCCAAAGCAGTTGATGCCAGCGATGTCGGCAGCTGTCAAAACAGCCTCTAAACCTTGTTTTTGGGCGATCCATTCGGCAAGGTCACCAAAGGTGAAATCTGCATGGAAATGGGGAGAACGCACAGCACGCACCAGCAGCGTACCTTCGGGGTTATGATCTGCCCCGAACACTTCTGTTCCGTCCACTTTGGGACGACCATCCAGACGCGGAACAGGGGCGCCGACACTATGGCCCGCGGACGGGATTAAGTAAGGTTCCGTTTCATCGTGTGCATGTATGACAGCAGCAATGATCTTACGGTAGCCTGTGCACCGGCACAAAACCCCGCCCAATGCTTGTTCTACCTGATGTTCGGTCGGATTTGGTGTTTCCCGCAATAACTCAGTCGCCGCCATCATAATGCCGGGCGTGCAAATACCGCACTGTGCCGCACCATGCGCCAGAAAACTGTTCTGTAGTCTGTTGCGCAGCTTAGGCTCTGATGTTTCGAGGGTTTCAATGGTTGCACCATCCGCCTGCGCTGCGGGTATCAGACATGCGCATTGCTGCTGGCCGTCGACCAAAATGGTGCACGCCCCACAGTCGCCTGCGTCGCAGCCAACTTTGACGCTTTTGCAGTTCAATGTTTCCCGCAAAACCTCGGACAAGCGTTCACCGGGACGGACGTCTAACCTGCATTCTTGTTCACCAAGAGTGAACTGAACCGGTATTTTCGAACCCGTCATGCCCGTATCCTTTCCAACGATTGGACGACATATCGCAGGACCTGCGCCGCTGCGTGGCTTCTGTAACCAGCGTCAGCGCGCGGATCATCAATTGGCGACAGGTACGCCGCGACATCTCCATCGGTGATTTGAGCTGCATCCAAAGGATGTCCAACCAACTTAGATTCAACGTCAGGAAGTCGCGTCGCGACTGGTCCACACGATCCAATCGCTAAAGCCGCACCCGTTACGATACCGTCGTCTATCACAATGCGAGCGGCACACATTGCGATAGAAATTACCAAATATTTCCGGGCGCCTAACTTTTTGAAGTGGCTATCCCCAGTTAGAGCCTGTTTTGGAATGAAGACGCCGGTTACCAATTCATTTGCACTTCGCGCTGTTTTGCGCGGTCCTTGCAGGAACTCGGAAAGAGGTAAACGTCTAGTGCCCGTGACCGAGGACAAAGCAACCTGGGCATCCAAAGTCAAAAGTGGCGGCACCCCATCAGCAGCCGGGGACGCATTACACAAGTTACCGGCCAAAGTGCCTTTGTTCTGGATCTGCATGGCACCAACTTCCCGTGCTGCCCCTTTCAATCCGTCAAATGCGGCTGGAAGATCTGCGTTGATAATGTCTCGCCATGTTGTTGTCGCACCCATCCAGACACCGGCATCGTCACGTGTGATTCCGCGAAGTTCGGAGACACCAGTTATGTCCAAGACTGGACCTGGCAAAACCTTGCGTTCAGTCGCAGGGAACAAATCCGTACATCCAGCCGCGACTGTCCACTTTCCCGAGTTGAGCGCGTCAAGCACGGTGTCGAGTTTTTTTGGTCGGATGTATTGTTCAAACGCGTCCATAACCGAAGCCAAGTTTGTTAGTATACAAGCAGATGTTGCGGCACACGGAACAAACTGTCAATAAACACCCATGGCTTCAGATGATGATTATCAACTTTCCGATCAGGTTGGCTTTAACCTGCGCCGCGCGAACCAGCGCCACGTCGCGATCTTTGCCAAAACGGTTGAAGGTCTGACGCCGACGCAGTTTGCGACACTTGCCCGTTTAGACGAGCATGGAGCCTTGTCGCAAAACAAACTGGGTCGTTTGACCGCGATGGACAGCGCCACCATCAAAGGTGTTGTTGAACGCTTGCGCGCGAAGGGCTTTGTGACGTCCCGTCCAGACCTAAATGACCAGCGTTTGCGTCTTGTTGAATTATCTCCAGACGGCCGCGCATTGTATGAAGTGGCCCTGAAGCAGGCTCTGCAGGCGCGAATAGAAACGATGGAGCGCTTAACACCGCAAGAGGCGGCCACGTTTGAAGCGCTTTTGGCCAAATTGGTCTAAACGCCTACATATTTTTGCAACAACTCGGGTTGCGCCTTGAGGGTGGTCACATCCACCACTTCGCGCCCGCGACCATTTTCCAGAAAAGCCACACGGTCCGCGATAGACAACACGGCCTCGATCCGTTGTTCTACAAGAATAATTGCCACCCCTTGGGATCGCATGGTTTCAACTGTTTCGCGGATCAATTGGATCATGGATGGCTGCAAACCTTCGGTTGGTTCATCCAACAGCAGTACGGACGGCTCTAAACACAAGGCGCGCGCTGTCGCCAGCATCTGTTGTTCGCCGCCAGACAGTGTTTCGGCCCGCTGGGACAGGCGTTCACGCAAGCGCGGGAACATATCCAACACTTTTTCCCGGGTTTCGCGCCCTTTGCGGCGAGTCATCAAGCCAATTTCGATGTTTTCCGCGACAGTCAATTCTGTGAACAACCGTCGCCCTTGTGGGACATAGCCAATCCCAAGTTGCGGGACTTCGTGCCCGGGTAGGTCCGTTATGTCCGCTCCATCCAAGTGAATGCGACCCGTACTAAGAGGCAACAACCCCATGATCGCCTTCATCGTTGTGGTTTTGCCTGCCCCGTTTCGACCCAAAAGGCACAAAACCTCACCTGGCTTAGCCTCAAGATCCAATTCATACAGAACCTGAACAGGACCATATCCGGTGCTTATGCCGTTCAATCTTAGCATCTAGCCTGACCCCAAATAGGCGTCTTGCACCTGTTTGTTGTTGCGAATGTCATCGGGTGTTCCACGCGCCAAAAACCGGCCATTGTCCAGAACTGTGATTTCTTCGGCCAAGGCCATCACCACATTCATATTGTGTTCGATCAAAAGAATGGTCGTTTCCCCGGCCAGTGACCGGATCAGGGTGTTGAACCCTTCGATCTCGCTTTCTGCGAGACCTTGAGTCGGTTCATCCAAGATCAAAAGGCGCGGTGCCTGCGCGACGCCCATCGCGATCTCCAGCAAGCGTTGATGCCCATACGACAAATCGCCTGCGATTTGATCAGCGCGATCAGCGAGTCCAACACGTTCCAACGCGGCTTTGGCGGCCCTGTTATCGCGAGAACCCAACGCAAGCGCGATGTTCTCAAACAGGCTCAAACGCGCATAAATCGCTGTAATTTGGAACGTATAGGCCATACCCATTTTCATACGTTTATGCGCGGGCACATGTGTGATGTCTTGCCCATCAAACCAGACTTCGCCCGCGGTGGCGGGGATCCGACCTGACACCATGCCCACAAAGGTACTTTTACCTGCCCCATTTGGGCCAATCAACGCGTGCACCTGCCCGGCAGGCAGCACGAAATCCACATCCTCATTCGCGGACAAACCGCCATAGACCTTTGTTAGGCCTTTGGTTTCCAACAACGTCATGGCAGCCATGGAGCCCACCGTTTGCGAATTTCCCCCATGATTCCGGCCCGGGCGAACAAGGTCAAAAGGACCAAAACAACCCCTGCGATCAGCATATAGGCATTGGTCAACGCGCTTGAGTAGTCGATCAGATAGAACATGAAGATGGTTCCAACCAAAGGACCAATCGTCGTGCCTGCACCGCCCAAAAGGACCCAAAGGAGCGGAAAGATCGAATATTGAACGGATGCGAATGTGGCCCCGACATAACCAAACAGTAGCCCGTACCCGGCCCCGGCTGCTCCGGAAATTGTCCCCGATATGACAACTGCAAGAAACTTATGCCGAAACACGTCATATCCCAGCATACGCGTGCGTTCTTCATTTTCGCGCACCGCGATAAGGACCCTGCCAAACCGGACGTGCATCATGCGAGCCGTGATTAACAGAGCGGCAGAAAACAGAGCCAATGCAGCCAAGTAGCGTGTGACGGGATCTGTCAGATCCAATCCCAGCACTTGCCGTGTGGATTGGGCAATCACGAAACCCTCGTCGCCTCGTGTCCAGTCACCAAAATACAGGATCGCAAGAAACACCGATTGGGCAAACATCAAGGTCACGATCATGAAAGCGACACCGATAGTGCGCAGAGCGAGCACCGCGACCAGCGCAGACAAAACAGCGGCGCATATTAGACCCACAACAAAGGCGGGAATGGCAGGCAATCCGCCATAGTGCATCGCCATACCAAGCCCATACAGACCCGCAGCGAAGAACATTGCATGGCCAAGACTTAACAATCCCGTATAACCAAACATCACGTTGTATCCGATGGCATAGGTTGCCAGCACAAGGATGCGCGCAACGTTCCCCTGATGATAATCGTTTAGGGCAAAACACCCGACAAACAGGACAGTAATCAGTCCGACATGCAGCGCGATGGAACGTCGATCTATGCTCATGCCGGTTTCTTCCCATACAGACCCTGCGGGCGGAAAACGAGGACCATCGCGACAAGCAATGTTGCCAAGATTTTTGCCAATGTCGGGCTAAAGAACACGGAAATGATGCCGTCAGATAATCCAATTAATAGTGCCGCAACCACAGTGCCGCGGATCGATCCCAGCCCCCCGATGATGACTACAATGAAACTCAGCAGCAATGGGTCGCCGCCCATGAGATAGTGCGCCTGCTGGATGGGTACAATCAGCACGGCGGCCAATGCTGCCAACCCCGCGCCTAGTCCAAACACCAAGGAATAGACCCGGTTTACCGGGATACCAAAGGCCTGCGCTGTTTCCTTGTCCAGTTGCGTGGCGCGCATGATAAGGCCCACTTTCGTACGGCTTAAAATCAGCCAGAAAGAAATCAAAATAGCCGTCGCGGCGGCGATTACAAATAGCTTGTATGACGTGATCGACGGCGCACCCCATCCGGTTGGGTAGTAAAAACTTGGCAGACCCTTGCTCCAATCCAACAACGGCAACATGATGCGGGAATTGAACGGCTCTGTTACGGGGCGCGCTTCGGGGCCAAATCCCATCAACGCCGCCTGTTGCATGATGTATAGGATGCCAATTGTCGCCACGATGGTGGCTTCTGGATCATAATCCACGCGTTTCAAAACAAGACGATCCGCAGCAATGGCAATCCCAGCCGCCACCAAAGGCGCTACGATCAACGCCCCAACAAACCCAAGTGCAGGGTGCGTACCAATCGCAGTGGATACAAACCACGCAACCACGGCGCCCAGCATGTAGAACTCACCATGCGCGACATTCACGACGCGCATGACGCCAAAAACCAAGCTTAATCCTAACGCAGTCAACGCAAGAACAGCTGCCCCGACCGCGCCTTCCAGCGTGGCCAGCATGAGATGAGGACCAAAATCCATAGGAATTCTTAATGGGTCAGCGCCGTCGGGACGCCGACCCTCTCTTTGTCAGATCAGAATGATTGCGTCGTATAGTCAACTTCATCTGGGTACATCGTGTCTTCGATTGACGTTGTGTGTACCTTCACAAGTTTTCCGTTTTGTACTTGGCTGATGTATTGAACGCCGAACGTTTGGTGCGTCTTGCCATTGAAAATCTTGGGCCCCTGCGGGTGCGCCGCACTTTCGTCCATAGCGCCCATGGCCTCGACCGCTTCGATCAGCTTGGCACGATCTTCGGGTCCTTTGTAATCTGACGCTTCCATGCCTGCTTTGATCACATGCAATGTTTCCCAGCATCCGAACATGTGGGCATAGGTGGATACATCCGCGCTATCTGAAACAGACGCCCCATTTGCATCAACGCCGACTGCAGCCCGGAACGCTTTGTCATACTCGGTTTGATCCGCCTGTGCATACCGTGGATTGCCTTCCCAGAAATACGTATTTTCCAAGAATTCCAAACCCGGAGAGGCAAGGTCCACAGCTTCCAATGAATCGATGAAACCAAAGATGGCGGGGCTTGACGGCCCAAAGAACTCACCCAGTTCCTTCACAAAGGTCAAAACACCGGGACCAACCATGACGTGATACAGCACTTCTGTCTCGCGCGGGATCTGCGGGAAATATTTGGTAAACGATGTCTCGGTTGGCGGGATCGCGATGTGTTTAAGAACCTCGCCGCCCTGCGCCTCGATCGCTGCTGTGAAAAAGTCCCGATGGTCATGTCCAAACGCGAAGTCTGGAAAGACCATAGTCACCTTTTTGCCCAGATTCTTGGCCACATAAGGCGCCATCGCTTGCACCTGACTTTTTACATCTGTGATGCCGGGCTGTAATGTATAGCGGTTCAACGCCCCGGACGCGACGTGATGTCCTTCGGAAACCACGAAATACGGCATCTTCAGTTCGCCCGCTGCAGGGGCAGAGCCAAACACCACATGGCTAAACAACGTGCCAAACGCCACATCGCAATCGTGCTGGTTTGCGAATTTCTCGACAACTTCAGCACCACGTTTCGGGTCTGTGCCGTCATCTTCCGCGACAATCTGAACCTCACGGCCGTTGATGCCACCTTCTTCGTTGATCTTCTTCACAGCCGCTTCGGTCGTGCGTCCATACCAACGGCCATAAGCTGCACCAATCCCAGTGGAGTGTTGTTGGAACCCGATTTTGATCGGCCCAGATGATTGTGCATGCGCAAATCGAGACACCAAAGGCGACGATGCCAAAAGGCCCCCAGCTGCTGCACCCATGAGCAATCCGCGTCGGTTCGTCATCAGTTTCTGTGTCATTTACGCTCTCCCTGTTGGCGGCATCCGATCCGAATGTCCGGTTTTTCTCTACAAAAGATTGTTTGCATACATGCGAGTTGTCCAGAAATTTTTCGCACTTATCCAAAAAGACTTTCTCAATCGCACCAGAATTAGGCCCCTTTTGGCGCAGCAAGCAACCACAATCCCAAGAACGTATACCCGATCATGAACACCGACAAAGGCAACGTGGCAACACTGGCTTTTCGTCCTGATCCAAACAGATCCACCGCTATCCGATGGGCCAACAGCACAGACCAGACATGTCCGACGACGACCAATCCAGCTTGTGTCAAAAAGATCAGGCGCACAGTGTCTATCTTGTTGAAAAAGCCCGTTGTTACGCGAATTGGGTCAAGACCGAAAATGTCCCAACCTTGAGCAAAAGGATCGTTCAACGCAGCAACGACATATTGGATGTTGACGAGGAAGGAGGTCATGTAATGCGCCATATGATAGACAAGCGCGATTGGCAGAATGCTGACCGCCAAAGCGGAAAAAACGGACCAAAACTGAAGATCCGATTCAGCAATCTGTAATCCAACCCACACCACACCCGCAAAAGTTGCGAAAAGCGCCGCAATTGACAGCAGCAGCCCGAATATCGTCACACCAACCACTGCAGAACGGCCTGGGAACTCTAGTGGATTCACGCCAATTTTGCCCAACCACCAGAATGTTTCGTTGACGCCATCAAAGCTTCCTACTGCCAAAAGCAGCAGTGCAAACACACCGAAAAGTTTCATGGGCTGCGTTTCTAAAGTTTGCCAACCCGGCCCGCCGATTCCTGCCCGATTGTGCAAACGTACAAGTGACAAGGATGAATATGCCGCGAAGATTGCGTGGCCCAGCTCGCACTTTTGTAACCAAGATGGGCCAAAAACCACCAGCCCGATCATCGTCAGCGCCCAATATGTCGCAACAAAATAGGCCAATCGCGTGGGATCATCTGGCGCAATGTCAGCCAAAAGAAATCCCGCAAACGCAACAAGCATCAGGCAACAAGGCCAAAGATCCAGCCATTCCGGCAACTTCAGAATGGCTTTTGGGTACCCTAACAAGGCGTAAAGCCCTGTCCACGGATTAAGCCACAGCCACAGATTTCCGAAGAACCCAGCAAGGCTAATGCAGATAATCCAACCCAGCGTCCAAAAGCTCAGCGACATTAAATTAGCAAGAGGATTACGCGGCCCGTTCAAGCCTAAGTAGACGACAAAACAAAGTGCCAGAAAGGACAGCAAACTGCATATGGTCTGAGCCCGGTCTGGTCGCCAAACAGGAATGCTGCGCCACGAAAACAACCCCCGGACCACATTTTCTGGCACCGCGAATAGAGCCAGAACAGTCAACGCAACAGCGGCAGCACCCGCCTGATTATAAAGGTCTGTTGGCAGTAGCAGAACAAAGCCTTGCTCGGACACATGGGCCTTTGCACTTAAAGGCAGCCAGAGCAAAGCATTGAAGATCAGAAACATTTGCCGCACAGTCATGCCACTTGCTTAGTGCCGGAGCTGACATCTTGCAAACCACCAAAATTTTGACTGCATTGATGATCGGCTTTGTTGGATTCTGGGGTTTCACGCAATTCGGCGATAGTCAGGCACGGCACATTCTGGTTACAGACACTGCTGCTTACGTCATGGACAATGGGATGATCGCGGTGACTTTTTCTGTCGAAAACAATGGCGCGCCTGACCGCATTCTTTCCGCGCGCAGCGGCCGTACAGAAGCGCAAATCCAGCAGCTGAATGACGAAAAGAGCATTGTTGTACCGTTGGGAAACAGCCAGCTAAGCCTTGAAAGCGCGCATATCCAGCTTGCGAGTGACGAAACACCCCCTGAAACGGGCACGTTGCTACCCCTTACAATGACGTTGGAAAGCAAGAAAACGATCAACGCATTTATCAGAGTTGCCGAGAGCGGCAAGACACCCGCCCTGCATGGCACGATGCTTCATGGTGCGATGCAAATTGACATGGGGGATCCGCCTCCCGAAGTGACCGTGGATGTATCGCCATCGGACGCTGGATGGGTGCTCTCCATTGACACCCAGAATTTCGAATTTGATCGGGACGCAGTAGACGGCAACCATGTCCCCGGTATGGGTCATGGGCATTTGTATGTTGGTGGTACCAAAATTGGGCGCGTCTATCAGAACACGGTCACAGTTGGCGAATTGCCAAAAGGGAAACACCTCGTTCGGGTCACTTTGAACACCAATAACCATATTTCATACGTAAATGACGGCAAATTTGTCAGCGCCACTGCTGTGATTGAGGTTGACTAGCCCAAGCCCTGTACGATTTACTTGCATACAAGTGATCTACAGCGAGGCATCTCCGTGACAGACAAACATAGTATCGGCGTGGATGTTGGCGGAACTTTCACGGATCTCGTGATGGTTGAGGGCGGCTCCGGTCAGATTCGGATCGCCAAAACTCCGACAACGCTTGATAATCAGGCGTTTGGTGTTTTGTCCGCATTGGCCGACGCAGATGTGGATTTGTCTGAAACGGGCCTGATCGTGCATGGAACGACGACCACAACAAACGCCGTGCTGGAACGCAAGCTGAGTAAAACCGGTCTTATCACAACACAAGGTTTCCGGGATGTGTTGGAATTGGGCCGTCGAACGCGCCCACAAGCCTATGGTATGAAGGGTGAGTTCACCCCCATTATACCGCGTGATCTGCGTTACGAAATTCCAGAACGCATGGATGCGCAAGGCAACATCCTGGTCGAATTGGACGAGGATGCGCTGCGTGAAGCAGTCTCTAACCTGTTAGAAAAAGGGTGCGAGGCACTCGTCATTCATTTCTTACATGCCTATGCGAACCCAGAACATGAATTGCGGGCCGCTGAAATCGCCGCTGAAATCTGGCCAGACGATTACATCACAACTGGGCATTCGCTTTTGTCCGAAACCCGTGAATATGAACGGGGTGTGACGGCCGCTGTGAATGCCTCTGTTCAGCCGCTTCTGGAACGCTACCTTGCCCGTTTGCGCAAAGAATTGTCAGGCCAGGGATACGGCGGCGATGTGTTGGTCATGAACGGCAATGGCGGCATGGTGTCGTCCAAGCTGGTCGCACGCGAAGCTGCCAAAACCGTCATGTCAGGCCCCGCATCGGGTGTTATGGCCGCTGCTTACACAGGTCGCCGCGCGGGCGAATTAAACCTTCTGACATACGACATGGGAGGAACATCCACCGATGTGGCTCTGATCAAGGACGGAACACCGCCGGTCTCGAACGAAATCGAAGTCGAATATGCCATGCCCATCCATGTTCCAATGGTCGATGTCCGCACTGTTGGCGCAGGTGGCGGGTCTATTGCCAAGGTCAACGCAGCTGGCTTGTTAGAGATCGGGCCTGAAAGCGCCGGTGCGGACCCCGGCCCTATGTGTTATGGAAAAGGCGGCTCTAAACCGACAATATCTGATGCAAACATGCTTTTGGGGCGGCTTAACACCAGCAAATTGAATTCAGTGAAAGGTGGTGTCGAAATTGACGATATCGCGGATGTCTTTGCCAAAAACCTAGGGGATCCCTTGGGCGTTAGCGCCATAGAAGCGGCAGAAGCCGTGATCCGCGTCGCGAATGCCAAGATGTCTGGCGCGATCCGTATGGTGTCCTTGTCATTGGGCGCGGATCCGCGAGACTTCGCCTTGTTTGCGTTTGGCGGTGCAGGACCGTTGCATGCTGCTGCCCTTGCAAGGGAGCTTGGTGTTCCGCGTGTTGTCATTCCCGCCCGCCCCGGACTGACAAATGCGCTTGGTTGCGTGGTGGCGGACCTGCGTCATGACTATGTGCAGACCCTAAACCAACCTCTCGACACAGCAGATATGGATCGGGTGCATCAGATTTACGCGGATCAAACCAGCACCGGTGAGGCCGCCTTGGGCCATGAAGAGGTGGCCATCACAGAAGTCCAACGGATTTTCAGTGTGGATATGCAATTTGTAGGTCAAAGCCATGTGGTCCGGGTTCCATTACCAAACGGTACGCCGACACGCGACGATCTGCGGGCCCGTTTTGAAAAGGTTTACTGGGACCGCTTTAAGGTGGAGTTAAACGAAATTAACGCACGCATTGTGTCCCTGAACTGCTCGATCATTGGGGTTTGTGCGCCAGTTGATTTGTCCCGGCTTATCGCCCCGGAAGGTCGCAAAGATACGGCCCAACCAACAGGAAGCCGCCCGGTCGTATTTGACGGTATGGAAATCGACACGCCCATTTATTGGCGCGACCATCTGCCGGAAGATCTGTCCCTAAACGGGCCTGCGATAATCGAACAGTCCGACAGTACAGTCCTGATCCCGCCGGAAGACACCGTAACCGGTGGACGCGACGGCAATTTGATAATCCACATCGGGGGCGCACAATGAGCATTGATCCGATCACCCTGTCTGTCATCCAAGCGGGTCTTCAACAGGTTTGCGATGAAATGGATCTGTCGTTTTCCCGCGCCGCATTCTCTCCGGTCATTGCCGAAGCAAATGATCGTTCTGACGGTATTTATGC
>CALHST010000270.1 GCA_938038825.1 uncultured Paracoccaceae bacterium
CCCGACGTTGCAGGGTTGGCCCTGTTGGCGATGATCGGCATTGGCGCTTTGGCCATGGTTGCCCTTGCGCGCGAATTACGAGGGCGGACCATGTGATGCCAAAGCTCTAGGGTTTACCCTTTTTCTTAAGATGCTTCGCAAGGGCGCCGGAATTCTTTTCTCGGCGGCCTTTATACGGGTTGTCTTGCCCTTGGCCCCGCATGGTCAGGCGGATCGGTGTTCCCGGCATGTCGAAATCGGTTCGCAACCCCCCCACCAAATACCGCGTATAACTTTCGGGCATTTTGTCCGGCAGGGAACACATGACAACAAACCCCGGAGGACGCGTCTTTGCTTGGGTCATGTACCGTAATTTGATGCGACGTCCCTGTGGCGCCGGGGGTGGATGCGCTTCGACCATGCCGACCAACCAGCGGTTCAAGGCCGCAGTGGGTACGCGGCGGTTCCACACATCATGGGCGCGCATGATCGCATCTTGAAGTCGGTCCAAGCCGCGCCCTGTGCGTGCAGACACGGTCACCAAGGGTGCGCCCCGAAGTTGAGGCAGCAACCGCGCCATCGCTTCTTTCAAGCCCGCCAGTTTCGCCTGCTTTTCGTCTTCGATATCCCACTTGTTGATGGCGATGACAACTGCGCGCCCTTCCCGTTCGGCAAGGTCTGCGATGCGCAGGTCTTGCTGTTCAAACGGGATAGCCGCGTCCAACAGAACGACAACCACTTCCGCGAATTTGACCGCGCGTAACCCGTCTGAGACGGACAGTTTTTCCAGCTTCTCCTGGACCTTGGCCTTTTTGCGCATCCCGGCAGTATCAAAGATCCGCATATGGGTGCCGCCCCATTCGGTAGTCAATGAAATTGCATCACGGGTTATGCCCGCTTCGGGACCGGTCAAAAGGCGGTCTTCGCCCAAGATTTGGTTGATCAATGTGGACTTGCCAGCATTGGGGCGCCCGACAACAGCCACTTGCAACGGCTTTTCCCGCGTCGGTTTGGGCGTTGCTTCTGGATCAGCGTCTTCATCAATCGTGACATCAGTATCTGGTGTGTCAGAAGCCGCTTGTGCTTCCATCAAATCTGCGAGTGGCTGCAGCGCAGCATACAGTTCCGGTAAACCTTCGCCGTGTTCTGCAGACAGGCGCAAAGGTTCGCCCAAGCCTAAAGAATACGCTTCCAGCGCGCCCTGCTCCCCGGCCCGGCCTTCGGATTTGTTGGCCCCAAGAATGACATGTGCCGATCGTTTGCGCAGAATTTCTGCGAACAATTGATCTGTTGGGGTAACCCCTTCGCGCGCATCCAGCATAAACAGGCAGACATCTGCCATGTCGACCGCACGTTCTGTCAATCTGCGCATACGCCCCTGCAGGCTGTCATCGGTCACCTCTTCCAGGCCGGCGGTGTCGATGACCGTGAATTTCAAGTCTCCAAGCCGCGCCTGACCTTCGCGCAAATCGCGCGTCACACCCGGTTGATCATCGACCAATGCAAGACGTTTGCCCACAAGGCGGTTGAATAAAGTAGACTTACCCACGTTCGGGCGGCCCACAAGAGCAAGGGTGAAGGACATAGGTTTGGATTCCACTGATCAGACGGGCGCTTTAGCGGGTTTTCACGTACGGGAAAAGGCTTAACCTCAGATCATCTCATATGCGGGTGAACATTTGCGGCCCAGATCATACGCGTTTCTATGAGGTCAGCAGTTTCAACTCATACAAATACACCTGTATTTCATGACATCTCAGGGCGCGTGAGACTATGCGGACCTTCGTCCCTGTATCCTTTTTGCCGAACCTTAACCGAATCGCTTCAGGGTGACGGGCGGTAGGGAGAGGGATGCTTGCTGATCGCGCGTTAACGATACGCTAACAGATTGCCCTGCTGGTTCACCACATACAACGTGCTGCCTGCAATCGCGGGGGCCGACGCAGCGCCGCTTGGAATATCCGTGCTTGCCGTCAAACGCCCATCTGCAGGATCAAAGCTGCTGAGTGTTCCATTTGAGGATGCGACAATGACATTGCCTCCCGCAATGATCGGCCCAAAATGGGCAACAATTTCTGAACGCTTGCGCAAACGATTGGAAACAAACTTGGTCAGTTTCACACCCCATATGCGACTGCCATCTTCCGCAGACAAACGGACCAGTTCGTTTTGGTCCGTCACAAAGAACACACTGTCACCCGCAGGCCAGATTGGTCCCGCGGCACCTTCTTGTGCTGTCCACAAACGGCTTCCGCTTCCCGCGCTCAGCGCGACGACACGCCCCGATTGATTGCCCACATAAATGCGCGATCCATCGACAACTGGGGCGGCTGTGATATCGCCAATCTTGGACAACGCAAATCCGCGCCGTTCCCCAACGACATTTGCCCCCCACCTGCGCAAACCTCCGCGGCGAAACACGGCCTGAATATCACCAGATCCAAATGAGAAAATCGCCAGATCAGAGGTCAAAACAGGTGGCGGAGCGCCCAAAACATTTGCCGTGCTGGTGGCGCCGCCGACTTGCCACTGCACGCGGCCCGTATCTTTGTTCAGCGCCCAGCCCGTATCATCCCCAGATGAAATATAGACCAAATCGCCGGCAACACTTGGCGCACCTGACGCAGTGGCTTCCAAATCCTGCGTCCACAAGATCTCGCCATTTTCGGCATTCAGCGCCGTTAACGTACCAAAGCCCAATCCGACAAAAACCATGCCATCCGCATAGGCAACACCGCCGCCGGTTCCTTCATTCGCATCATCGTTGGGTGGGGCCAGGTTTTGCACCCACGCCGTTTGACCATCAGGCGACGTCGCGCTCACTTGCGCACCGGCATCAAGTGTATAGATCAATCCGCCACCAATGACAGGATCAGCAGAAATCCGTTGTTTGCGGCTGTTTCCATCACCAATATTGCTTGACCATGCCAACTGAGGTGCACCAGACAACGCAGGATGCGCCGTTCGCACAGCAGGCGATCCCCAAAACTGCGACCAATTTGCGTTGCTCTGCGCTGCGGCCAGCGCCAAAGGCACTGTTTGGTTTTCTCTCAGCTCAGGCTCATCTGGTTCTTCCAGAATATCGCGCAAACCTTCACGTTGGCCTTGCAGAATGATCTGGTCGCGGTCGGCACACGCAGACAATGTCAACGTCGCGGCCAACAGGCTCCAAACCAGAGTTTTGCGGGTCAATAGATGCTCGATCACTTGGGTCATGCCGGGTTCCCGGTCAGTTTTGGTTGTGTGGGGTCGCATTTTGCAAAGCGGATAAATCCGGCTCTCCCCCAAGTGCTACAATCACCTGCAATGCGCGCTGTTGCAAGCCTTGGGTCGCTTCTGCATCCGACAGAATGGCCTGAAGCTGGTCTATTGCACGATCCGTTTCGCCAGTTTCCGCCGAAATCAAGGCCAATTGCTCTTGCGCAAGCAAGCGCATCGGATGTCCCGGCACGGCGATTTGTTCGAAACCAGAAATCCGTGCGCCAGCGTCCAGAGTTTCAGATTGCACCAAAAGCGCCTTAAAGGCCGCCAATTGGCGATAAATCTCGGGCACGTCGTTATTTGCCGCCAATGCAGTCAAACGATCTGCTGCCGCGTCGATTTGATCGCTGTCAGTCAATTCTGCTGCGGTGATCATATCCAGCGCAGCGCGGGCTGTTGGATTGGCCGTTTGGATCGTCTCAAGTGTCTCTGCCCGTTCTGCAGGATCATTTGAATCATATGCCAACAGAATCGCATCCCCCAAATCCTGAGCCGCCAACGCAGCCTGAGACTTTGCACGTTCATTCCACGCTGTTCCCCCAACGATCAAGACAACGGCGGCCACCCCGATCCATCCATAGCGCTTGAGATAGCCAAAAAGACGTTCGCGGCGAACCTCTTCGGTTACCTCTTCGATAAAACTGTCGGTGTCACTCATGATGCCCTGCTCCC
>CALHST010000271.1 GCA_938038825.1 uncultured Paracoccaceae bacterium
TGCATCTGAGCGCGCAGCGTATCCACTTGATCATGATAGGCTTTTTTCAAAACTGCGATATCGTCACCGGGAACCGCACGAAACCCCATGGTGAAATTACAGTCTTTGGCTGTGATGTTATGGGCCGTTCCGCCAGTGATCATGCCAACGTGCCAGTTTGTATAAGGCGGGTCGAACATTTCGGCCAAAGTGGATGGGGTGGCCGCTGCGGCACGGTCGTTCATCTCATTGGCCCAAGTGATCAATTTGGCCGCTTCATGGATGGCGCTGACACCTTGATAGGCGATGGACGAGTGCACTTCGAACCCTGTGACATGGGTCGGGAAGCCTTGTCCGCCTTTGTGCCCCGTAACCACACGCATTTCAGAGGGTTCGCCCACAATGACGCTGGCGCCTTTGGGCAAAATGGGCTGCATGGCTTCGATCATGGGCGGCGCGCCGGTACAGCCGACCTCTTCGTCAAAGGACAGCGCCAGTTGCATCGGCGTCTTGAGGTCTGCGTAATGGCCTTCAACCAGCGCCCAAAGCGCCAACGCGTCGAACCCTTTCATGTCACAGGTGCCGCGCCCGAAATACTTTCCATCCCGCTCGGTGACGGTCCAGGGATCGGTGTCCCAAGGCTGACCGTCAATGGGCACAACATCTGTGTGACCAGATAGGACAACAGCCCCCTCTTCCCAGGGCCCCACATGGGCAAACAACGCCGCTTTGTGAGGTTGATTGGGATCCGGCCAGCGATGTGGTGTAATCCCGTGCGACGTCAGATATGCGTCAACCCAATCGATCAGGGGCAGATTGGTATCCCGGCTAACGGTCGGAAAGCTGATCAGCTTGGTCATCAACGCGAGGGGTGACAGGCGTTCTGGCATAAGATGTCTCCGGTATGGCAGGCGGATGAAACGGGCGGATGAAAAAGGCGCGCCGTTCCGGCGCACGCGATTTTGTTTTTTGATGAAGAGGGCTCTGCCCTCCTCAAACTCCTCCCGAGGTATTTTGGACCAAAAGAAATTGGGACGTTTGCGTTAGTATCCGCTGTCTGTGGTGAGGACTTTATGTCCAGGAGCGACCTCTTTGTAGAGCGACGGTTGTGCCACATAGTCCAGTGGATGAATGGGGGATGGAATCGGTTTGAAGTTCAGGTCTTTTTCCGACTTGCGCTGGCGCGGATCTGCGATTGGCACAGCGGACATCAGCGCTTGGGTGTAGGGGTGTTGTGGGTTTTCAAAGACAGAATTGCGCGGCCCCAATTCGACAATGCGGCCCAGATACATCACGCCCACATCATGTGAGACACGTTCCACCACGGCCATATCGTGAGAGATAAAGAGGAAGGACACACCCAGCTCTGCTTGCAGCTCCATCATCAGGTTCAGCACTTGCGCCTGCACCGAAACATCAAGCGCGGAGACGGCTTCATCTGCGATGATCAGTTTGGGATTCAGGGCCAGCGCACGCGCAATGGCGACGCGTTGGCGTTGACCGCCCGACAATTCATGTGGGAAGCGGCGCAAGAAAGAACGCGGAAGTTCGACGCGATCAAACAGCATTTCGACCCGGTCCTGGATGTCTTTGCCGCTGCGGCTGCCAAAATTGCGCAAAGGTTCGGCCACCTGTTCGGACAAGGACATTTGCGGATTGAGTGAGGCAAAGGGATCTTGAAAGATCATTTGCATGTCAGCCCGCGCAGTGCGCAGCTCTTTGGGGCTAAGGGCCAGAACATTGGTATCACCCAACTGAACTTCGCCGGACATGGGTTCCACCAAACGCAAGATCGAGCGCCCGGCCGAAGACTTGCCACAACCGGATTCGCCAACAAGGCTCAGAGTTTGGCCTTTGTTGATGGTAAAAGACACATCTTCCACCGCGTGCACATTGGCCACAGTGCGCCGCAAGAACCCGCCTTTGACAGGGAAGCGCGTGGTCAATCCTTTGACCGTTAGCAGTGTTTCATCTGTGCCGGGAATGGGTGCGATAGAGCCCTGATCCCGCCCCAGCAATTTCATCGGTTCAGGCAGGGCTTTGCCGCGCATTTCACCCAGCTTGGGCACCGCCGCAAGGAGCGCTTTGGTATAGGGGTGCTGCGGGTTTTCAAAGATCTGCTGGACGGGGCCTTCTTCGACTTTGTTGCCGCGGAACATAACCACAACGCGGTCGGCCATTTGTGCCACAACAGCCATGTCATGGGTGATGAACATCACCGCCGTACCCGTTTCGCGCTTGAGACGGTCCATCAGGGCAAGAATTTCCGCTTGAATGGTCACATCCAACGCCGTCGTGGGTTCATCAGCAATCAAAAGGCGTGGCTCGCAGGCCAGGGCCATGGCAATGACCACACGCTGGCGCATCCCCCCGGACAGTTCATGTGGATATTGCGTGAGCCTGCGTTCGGGTTCGGGAATGCGCACTTGCCGAAGGAGCTCTAAGGCGCGGGCATTGGCGTCTTTCTGGGACAGCCGTTTGTGCACTTTCAAGCCTTCGGTCAGTTGCCGCCCCACTGTGAACACAGGATTCAAAGCCGTCATAGGTTCCTGAAAGATCATGCCAATTTCATTGCCGCGTATGGATCGCATCAGGTCCTGACCCGTTTGCGCCAGATCAATGGTATCGGCATCTTTGCGGTCAAACATCATGCGCCCTTTGGCGATGTCCCCACCGCCATATTCCACGAGTCGCATTAACGACAGGGACGACACCGACTTGCCGGAACCCGATTCGCCCACAACACACACAGTTTCGCCCGGACCAATATCAAAGGACACGTCCTCAACCCCAACAACAGGGCCGTCTTTTGTTTGGAATTCGACCCGAAGTCCTTCGATGCGGGCGATTGGGCCCGGTATGGCGTCATCCAACATGGTGCATCCTTTGGCTGTTGGAACGACGCTACGCTTAAGCCATTGGCAGTGTCAAACCGGCATGGAAAAGAAGCGGGCATTGAACGGTCTTGGCTCTTGCATTTTCCTCAAAAGCTGTTTCGATAGGCATATTCGGTTTCGGGGGAGTTTGGAAAATCCTTTAGGCTAGCAGGTTTAGAGATGAACCCCCTCCGAGGCACCGCCAGAAACAGGATCATGGTTGGGCTGTGATCCATACAATGAATGCGCGAAATGCGTGTCGAACAGGGAGTATACTATGAAACTCAAAACCCTTCTTTTAGGGGCGATTGCGACGTCCGCACTGGCGCCTGCCGCTTTTGCGGAACGCGGAGCTGATGGCAATGTATCCATCATCTATTGGCAAGCGCCGTCTATTCTGAACCCGTTCTTGTCCGGTGGCACTAAAGACGTGGAAAGCGCGTCTATGATCCTGGAACCGTTGGCACGCTATAATGAAACAGGTGCGCTGGTTCCGTGGCTTGTGGAAGAAGTACCGACAGTTGGCAATGGTGGCGTGTCCGAAGATCTGACGCAGATCACTTGGAAAATCTCACCCGGCATCAAATGGTCGGACGGAACGGACTTCACATCAGCTGATGTGAAATTCACCTATGAATATTGCACACATCCTGAAGGCGGTTGCGCACAGTTGACCAAGTTCGAAGGTGTGTCTTCGGTTGAAACGCCCGATGCCCTCACAGTTGTTGTGAACTTCGAAAAAGCGACGCCAAACCCTTATGGTCCGTTTGTCGGCGGCGAAAGCCCCATCCTGCAGGCCGCACAATTCGCAGATTGCATGGGCGCAAAAGCACCTGAATGCACAGACGCGAACTTTGGCCCAATCGGCACAGGCGCGTTTGTTGTCACGGAATTCCGTCCAAATGACGTGATCACCATGAAGGCAAACGAAAACTATCGCGATCCTGCAAAACCTGCATTCGCGACAGTGACCTTCAAAGGTGGCGGATCTGCCGAAGATTCTGGCCGTGCAGTCATGGAAACCGGCGAATTTGACTATGGCTGGAACTTGCAACTGGCACCCGACGTCATCGCGAAGATGGCTGAAGGCGGCAAAGGCACACCCGTCGCGGGCTTTGGTCCTTTGGTCGAACGCATCATGCTGAACCAAACAGACCCGAACCCATCTTTGCCGGAAGGTGAGCGTGCTACTGCAACGCATCCACACCCGTTCTTGCAAGAACCTGCGGTTTACAAAGCCATGTCCATGGCGATCGACCGCCCGTTGCTGGTGGAAGTCGGTTATGGCGACGCGGGTAACGTGACCTGTAACTGGGTTCCTGCGCCAGCAATCTTCAACTCTGAAGCCTTTGATTGTTCGACACAGGACATTCCAGGCGCAAACGCGATGCTGGATGAAGCTGGCTTCGTTGACACAGACGGCGATGGCGTACGCGAAGTGAACGGCGTGCCCATGAAGATCTTGTACCAAACATCGACAAACGCGGTGCGTCAGGATTTCCAAGCGTTGGTCAAAGACTGGTGGAGCCAAATCGGCATCGAAACAGAACTGCGTAACATCAACGCATCTGTCTTCTTTGGCGGTGATCCCGGATCCCCAGACACGTTCCAGAAGTTCTATGCGGATGTACAAATGTACGCCAACACCTTCAACGGAACAGACCCACAATCCTATTTGGGCAACGGTCTTTGCGACAAGGCACCCCGTCCAGACAGCCAGTGGCAAGGCGAGAACATCTCGCGCTTCTGTATGCCTGAATTCGATGCCTTGCATGCACAGCTGACAGAAACAGCAGATATCGACGCACGCGCCAAAATCGGCAAAGAGCTGAATGATATGCTGGTATCCAACGGCGGCATGATCCCACTGGTTCAGCGCGGTCGTGTGTCTGCACATGCAAACACATTGGGTGGTGTTGTTCTGAACGTTTGGGACAGCGAGCTGTGGAACGTGGCCGACTGGCACCGTGTAAAATAAGCACAGCGTGAGCTGAAGCTCACCCTACAGGCTTATCGGATGGCGCGCAGACCTGTGCGTCATCCACATCAATCAACAAAAAAAGACTGACGCATAAAGGCGCCGCGCATGTTGACCTACACCATACGACGACTGGTTTTGGCCGTACCGACGCTTTTATTCATTAGTCTCGCGATTTTTCTTCTGCTGGAATTGGCACCGGGTGATCCGATGGCCAACCAGCCCCTGACCATCCCCGAAGAGGTGCGCCAGAAAATGCGCGAAGCTTTGGGGCTCGGCCAGCCGTGGTATATCCGTTACGTGAAATGGCTGATCCAGTTCTTCTGGATCGAACCGCAAGTCATGGTGGACCATTGGTTTGGCACCGCCTTTGCCGAAGGCAAACAGCGTGTCCTGTCCTGGCAGACCCGCTCACCGGTCATGGACATTGTCTATCAGCGCATTCCACAGACATTGTGGGTTGTGGGCGTGGCCTATGTGGTTGCGATCCTGATTGCCCTGCCCATCGGGATCTATTCTGCCTATCGTCAGTATTCAGCCTTTGACAACGCGGGCACCTTCATTTCGATGATCGGGTTTTCAATCCCGCCGTTCTTTACCGGCCCCCTGCTCATCGTGATTTTCGCCGTGCAACTGGAATGGCTGCCGTCGGTCTATAACACAGTGCACGAAGTGGTCGATTGGCCAAGTTTCAAGATACAATTGGCGCAAATGGCCCTGCCCGTCATGGTGCTGGCCTTGCAGATCACTGCGCAGTTGAACCGGTTTATGCGCGCCTCGACCCTCGATAACCTGAACCAGGATTACGTCCGCACGGCCCGCGCAAAGGGGCTTAAAGAACGCACTGTGGTTTTGTCCCATGTTGTGCGCAATTCGATGATCCCGGTGGTGACTGTGATTGCCTTGAACGTGCCCAATATCTTTGGCGGTGCCATCATCACCGAAGTGATCTTTAAGGTGAACGGTATCGGCCAGCTTTTGATCACATGGCTCTTTGCCAACGACATTCCCGGGGTTCTGACCCTGACCTTCATCTTTGCGATCCTGATCGTCATTTTCAACATCATCGCGGACGTGCTTTACGGACTGCTAGACCCGAGGATCCGGTATGACTGATACGACCCCTCAGGAAACCTATGGTGCGCTGCAGGACAAAGAGCCACAAAAGCCGCCGCAATCCCAGTGGCGCGAAGTGTGGCTGCAATTCCGCAAACACAAAGGCGCGGTCTTTGGCGGCGGCTTTTTGTTGTTCATCACGCTGGCCGTGATCTTTGGCCCCTATATCTGGACCATTGATGCGCAAAAGCTGGATATCCGCGCCAAAGATATGCGCCCGATCTATGTGGCACTGTGGGACGGCGATGCAAAAACCAGTTGGGGCCATCCCTTTGGCACCGATCAGTTGGGGCGCGATATTCTGGCAAACATGCTGGAAGGCGGCCGCGTGTCTATGGCGGTTGGCTGGCTGGCCATGATCCTGACCATGTTCATCGGCACCTTTGTTGGTGTGGTCGCGGGCTACTTTAAGCGGCTGGACGGGGTGCTGATGCGCTTTACCGATTTGGTTCTGTCCTTGCCCATTTTGCCCATTACCCTCGTGGCTGTGACGCTGTTCCGCCAACCATTGGTGGCCTCTTTTGGGCCCGAAGGGGGCATGTTTATCCTGATCGTTGGGATCATTGGGGTAACGTCATGGATGCAAACCGCCCGGATTGTGCGCGGCGAAGTGCTGGCGCTGAAGGAACGCGAATTCGTGCTTGCAGCCCGGTCCATCGGCACCAACAGTGCCGCGATGATCACCCGCCACCTGCTGCCCAATGTGGTCTCCCCCATCATGGTGTCTGCGACTCTGGGGCTGGCGGCCGCGATCATTACCGAAAGTGCGCTGTCCTTTCTTGGCGTGGGCTTTCCATCGGATTTCCCCACATGGGGCAAACTGCTGGCAGATGCCGTGTCGCGGATGGAAGCGTTCCCCGAACGTGTCATGCTGCCCGGTATCGCAATTTCGCTCACGGTTCTGAGTGTGAACTATCTGGGTGATGGGTTGCGCGACGCCCTGGATCCGCGCATTCGCGGACGCTGATAGCAGTCTTACTTGGCTTCAATGGTTCGTCGAATGCGGCGGACCAACATCCAGACAAGCAGAATAACAGGCACTGTTATCAACGCTGTCAGCGACCCTTTGCTAAGCCCCGTGGCCGACTGCATCGGATAAGCCAAATAGGCTGCCAGGGACACCGCGTAATAGCTGATCGCAACGACGGACAATCCTTCCACTGTGTGTTGCAAACGCAGTTGCAAGTCGGACCGTTGATCCATGCTTTCCAGCAGCTTCTGGTTCTGGGCAGAGCGTTCCACGTCAACCCGTGTGCGCAACAAATTAGACGCCCGGATCGAACGATCTGACATTGCCTCAAGACGCCGTTCCGCTGACTTAACAGTGCGCATGGCGGGTTCGTATCGGCGCATCATGAACTCTGCAAAACTTTGACGCCCTTGAAAGCGCACTTCGCGCAGCACTGTGATGCGCTGGTTCACAATGGCCTCATACGCCCCTGTTGCCCCAAAGCGAAACGCGCTTTGAACCGCGGTCTGTTCCAGCTCTGCCGAGATCGCGAGAAGCTGTTGCAGCGTGTCTTCGCCTGACGCATCACTATCTGTCATTTTGCCCATCAGCGCGGTCAGACGTTGATCCAAGTCGCCAAGCTGTTGGCTGACCTCTTGCACCCGCGCGAACCCGAGCATGGACATGGATTTATAGGTCTCAATCTCGCACAATCGCTGCACAATGCGCCCGATACGGCGGCTGCCTGTTCCGTCTTTCACAAAGACCGCAAAACGCAAATGGCCCGCAGGGTCGATCCGAAAATCCCCTGCCGCAATCGCCGCATCATCCAACACACTGCTGACCGCAAGGCTTTCAGGAACAAACCAATCGTTCAAGCGGGCCACAATGTCGGCCTCGTCCGGCTTGGGTTCCACCCGTAACAACGCAGAGGTCACGCGCTGTCCCGGTGCCTCTTCCAGCCAATCGGCGGGAAAAACGTCGAATGCGTTTGCATCAAAAGCTCGGTCTGGCAGGCCTTCGGTAAAGGCTGTGTAGGTGACAAATTCTGTGTGCTGTTCCCATTTCAGCCAATGCAACCCGATCTTGCCGTAGTAATGCGTCGCCCCCGGTTGAGGATGCGCAACGCCGTGCCGATCCAGCAACGCAATCAGATGCGCCAAATCCAAAGACCGGTCGCGACGCGCGGCATCTTCGGGTTGCTTAATCGCAACAAAAGCCGCCACATGCGGGGCAGTCATTGTCGGAAACGGGCGCGCATGCAATTCGTTTGCAAGGCGGTAACGCAAGGGGTGATCGTTCAACGGGGGCATGGCCAGCTACCTGTATGTCGTGCCCCAGACATACGTGAGCAAAATCTAATGTCAAAGAAAAATGCATACAAAACATCACGTTATCGGAATGCCATTGTATACCGTGTTGATATCAGGCCGCTGCACGTCCTGCCTGTGCAAGCTGCTCTTGCGCCATCCCTGCGATCCTTGGGAAGGACCATGTGGGATGCGCGGCTTCCAAAGAGCGGATGGTAGACAGCACAAGACCTGCGTGTCCCGTCTCCAATCCGCGCAACAAAACTTCGCGCGTAAGCCCCGGCGCGGTAAAGCGATGCGCGCGCTGCATCTTTGCAAAAGCGGATGGGCTCAATTGCCCCTTCCATGCGGCCCGTAAAGATGGCCCCAAAACAGTCATGTGCTTCATGACCCGCGCGGGACTGTGCCCGAAATTCGGACAGCGCATCCATCGCAAGTTACGCCCCGGTAATCGCGCGATATGGGCCACATCAATGGAATGGTAAGGGTCTGCAAAGACCATGACCTGACGCGCCGTGCGGGCACCAACAGCGCCATCCGTCACACCACATTCCCAATCCCCGCGCGCCAATCCTTTGGGATAGCGGGTTTCAAACGGCACCGTGGCAGGGTCCAAAGACGTCTGCGGCGAAAAGGTCACCACATCTGCCCCCGGACTGGCCGCACAATAACACAAGGCCGCATAGCCCCCCATAGAAGCACCAAAGAACACAACACGGTGGAACTGCTTGAAAAAACCACTCGATTTCAAATGATCAAAAAAATCGACCACATCGCGATGGCGAAACCAGTCATTGCGACGCGACATCATAATGCCAAGATGCGAATGCCCCGCCTTGGCAATTGCCGCGTATCCCCAGGGAAAGGCAGGCGCCGGTTGTTCGCGGCTTTTCATATTGTCAAAACCCACGATCAAGGTGTCACCCCGTGGATAAAACACAGCCGCGTGGCGCGTCATTGCTTCTGCAAATCCGTGTTTGCGGGCAAGGCGGGCTGCTTTACGATGTCGATGCCGAAAATCCATGGGCACAGGCATTAATCACGGAAGGTTAAAATTCTTTGTAATCCTGACAGGAAACGCACCTCCCGCCAGAGAGTCCCAAGCACTTTTTGCAGTCGCAGCCTGCGTGACTCAACCCCGGCGCGCTCCCTTTTGTACTCTGCCGCCGATTGGAATGACGGAAATTCGCATGCGCACGCTGCCCTTACACGATGTCAGCATTTTGATGGCAAACTCTATCCCGTAGCTACGCCACCAACGCCGAACGCGGGACTTTCACCCCTGCGCTTGGCACATCAGGAAGATGGATTTCTTCGCGCATTTGCCCCTGTTTGACAGACGTGGGGCGCCATCTGCTAACAAGCGGGCCCGCGCCCTGATCTGACCTCATAACGATCCAAATGACAGTGACCCGTCGAACCCAAAGTTCAACGGGCTCTTTGGCGTGCGCGCGTTATGGCGGATTCTCACTTTCAGCGCCCCTCCCCGCTCAGCAAAACGAAGGCACAGCAACCTAATGCGATGCAGTGATGCCTTTGGCACGCGGTTCCAAAGCACGACAAAACACGCGGCACACATCCGTGCATTTCGAACGCGGCGAACGTCACCTTTCCACAACGCAAAAAACACCGAATTTAGACAAGCATTTGGAATTTTCCGACCTTGGCTGTGCCTGCGCCAAGGTCGGATTTGAAGGCGAGAAAACGACTATTTGCCGTTTGTAAGCACCCGCTTCAGGTCACGACATTGAAGTCGGGCCCGTATGGATACCCTGTGATATTTTCATTTCCGTCTTCGGTAATGACCAAGATGTCATGCTCACGGTACCCCCCTGCACCGGGGGTGCCGTCTGGAACGGTCAGCATCGGTTCCATAGAGATGACCATGCCCGGTGTCAGCACAGTGTCGATGTCCTCGCGCAACTCCAGACCTGCCTCGCGACCGTAATAATGGGACAGCACCCCAAAGGAATGCCCGTAACCAAACGTGCGGTATTGCAGCAGATCACGTTCTGCAAAGAAGGCGTTGATCTGCTCTGTCACCTCAGCGCAGCTTTTGCCCGGCTTTAGAAGGCTCATACCGAATTCATGAGCAGCAATATTGGCCTCCCAAATCTTCAGGCTGGCAGGATCAACCGTTTCAACGAACGCTGTGCGTTCAAGCGCCGTATAATAGGCGTTGATCATCGGAAAGGTATTCAGGCTTAGGATATCGCCCGGCTGCAATGCGCGTCCGGTCACGGGGTTATGTGCACCGTCTGTATTGATGGCGGACTGAAACCAGACCCATGTGTCGCGATATTCTGCATCGGGAAACCGCTTGGCGATCTCTAACTCCATGGCATCGCGACCTGCCATCGCCACGTCAATTTCGCGGGTGCCTGCCTTAATAGCCTCCCTAATCGCATAGCCCCCAACATCAGCCACATGCGCGCAGGACCGGATCAGCGCGATTTCAGCCGCTGATTTGTGCATCCGCTGCTGCATCGTCACAGGGGCCACATCCACCGCGGCCTTTGGTGACAGGAAGCTGTCCATCAAATCACGGTGCATAAGGGTCAGGTGATCGGCTTCGTATCCAATCGTCTTGCCCGCACCCGTGACAGACAAAACAGCCCGCCAATAGTTGTTTCGCTGCCAGTCAGTATAAGTGATGTTATCGCCATGACTGCGCCGCCATGGTTGCGCGGCGTCAATTCCGGCGCTGATGGTGACATCTTCGGTTTGGGTCACGACTAAGCCATAGGGCCGCCCGAACGCGCAGTAAAGAAAGCCCGAATAATAGGCCACATTGTGCATTGAGGTAAAAACACAGGCATCAATACCGTGCGCCTGCATGTCTGCACGCAACCGTGCCAAACGGGTTTCGTACTCTTGCGGTTCAAACGGAAGGGTCTTTTCACCCTGATGGAAGCGGTAATATTCTGGACGATCCATGTCTGGCTCCTTCATCATCATGCCGCAGCACAGCGCGAAGAAGACGACCTTCCTCGACTGCACCGCAGCAAAGAAAAATCCCGGCGTTCAGGAAGGGAAAATGGGCATGCAAGTCAATGCCGGCGACGCCATCGCCAACCCATGAAGGTACATCGCCGGAAACCGCCCATGAAATCAAGCACATTTCGAAAAGCGCACATGTCAGCCAGGTTTGCGCACAAAACGCCGCCCGACACCAATCTACGAATAACTGCTTTGAAGCCTA